>JAEZGD010000181.1 GCA_023417165.1 Planctomycetota bacterium | reverse complement strand
GCGTCTATCAACTGGTGGGCAATGTTTGGGAATGGACGACCAGCAACTTTGGCGCATGGGATCCGGCGCAACGTCGCGTTGAGGCGCCGCAGCAAATGAAAAGTCTGCGCGGCGGTGCTTACGACACGTATTTCGACGCCCAGGCGAATTGCCAGTTTCAAAGCGGCGATAGCCCGATGGCGCGGAAGCACAACATCGGCTTCCGGTGTGCGTTAAGCGTCTGCGATCTGGGCGGCCTCGATATTCATGAGGAGCCGCCTGCCAAGACCGAAGCTTATTCTCGTCCGTTGGAGGCGCTGGTATGACACGCGAGTCCGTATTACAACTTGATTCGGTTCGCCTGGCCCAATACTCGGTGCAGGCGCCCTGTTATATCTGCGGCGGCGGCAACAATTTCGACGCCGAACTGTGCCGCCACTGCCAAGCTCCCATGGCGCTGGCGCACCAGGCGTGCACGCAAAAGGTGCATCCGCACATGGTGGCGGTGCTGGGCTCCGCCGGCGCAGGCAAGACTGTGTACCTGGGCATGCTGACCGACATGCTGTCGCGCCAGCATCAAGGCTTGCAACTATTGGCGCGTGGCGCATTCAGCATCACCTTGCAGCAGATGACGATGTCGTCGCTGTCACGCTGCGAGTTTCCAGCCAAAACGCCCAACGAGCCCGACCGCTGGAACTGGGTGCATTGCCAGGTGTTGTCGACCAAGCGTCGGCGTCCGCTCGAACTGATCATGCCAGACTTCAGCGGCGAAGCGTTGATTCAAGAGATCGACTCGCCCTATTCGTATCCGGTGATCCGCGAATTTTTGAACAAGTGCGCCGGCGTGCTGATCCTGGTCGACGCCGCGCGGTTGGGAACGGGCGAGCAGGAGCAAGACTTCTTCACCATGAAGATGATCAGCTACTTGTGCGAGCTCGATGCTGATCGCCGCAAAGGTTGGCCGAATCGCCCTGTCGGCTTCATTTTTACGAAGGCCGATCAGTGCGATCCGTGCTTCGCCGACCCGATGGAGTTCGCGCGGCAACGGACGCCTGGGCTGTGGCAGCAGTGCCAGGAGCGGTTGCGTCGCTTTCGCTTCTTTGCCGCGGGCGTGGCGGGAGCGGTGGCGGTGCAGAATGGCCTGGGTGGGCGCATGGCGGTGCCGCTGCGCATCGAACCGCGCGGAATCGTCGAGCCATTCGGATGGCTGACCGATCAACTGCCTGCGTAAGACAAAACCGCTTTGGTCTGCTGCTTGGCTTTCGGCTTGGAACTTGGATCTTGATGCTTGGCACTTAGCTCCGTCGCCCATGTACTGCGAACAAGCAATCTTTACCTCGCTGAAGACGCGCCGGCAGGAAGGCTATCAACTGGCCGCTGCCAGTCCCGGCTTGTCCGTCGAGACCGCGAAAGAGCTATCGCAATGGGGACCTGCGCACGACGCGCTCGTCGAGAACACGTTTGGCGCGACGAGCACGAACTTTCACCAGCTCGACTGCGGCGACTATTGCGTCTCGCGCACCGTCGCGGAAGGAAACGAGTACAGCGGCCGCGCCGGGCCACGCATCTATACGCAATTGCTGATCGTCAAACCGGAGCTGTTCGCCAAGTTCGCGAACAATCCGTTTTCCGTTTTGGAAGCGCTGGCGGCCTCGGGACAGCTAACGGTCTATGAGCAGCCGCCGACACAGCTCGAACCGATCCGCCTCCTGGGGCGCGCGTCGCTGGTCAATCAACTGCGACTTGCAGAGCTGGCGAGCGCCCCAGGCTGGGAACCTTTGCTGAGACTGTTGCATCTGGCGCTGACTTCGCCGCGCGTGGCGGTGCGCAGCTCTGTCTCGCTCGAGCGACTGTTTGGCGGCATGCTTTCGCTGCTGCCGCTGCGTTTTCGCACGCAGTTCAGCTTTTCGACGGGCTTGCGTTACTCGGCGCAACGCCCGGTGCGTTTGATGACGCTTGCGCCGGATTCGGCACAACAACGCAACGCCCAGCGTTCTGGCGGCGCGGTGCCGCTCGATCTAGCGAGCGCAGCTTTGCCTGCGTTGAAAGCCCCCGAAGGACGCTGGGTGCGATTGCTGCGCGATATCTTTCAAGCCGGGCAGCTTAGCATGCTGCCAGAGCTATTACGCCGGGCCGAACGCTTCGACCCGACGCAACACACGCTGGACGAAGTCGCCCAACGTGTCGAGGGTGAAGTGCGTGCGGAAGCGAGCTAGAGCCCATCTCTTCGGCCTCTAACGCCATGAGGGAGTTTTTCGGCAAGCAGGGCAGCTTCCAGGCTGAACGCTGGAAGCAGCTCGTCGCCCAAACGCCTGATGCGACGCTCGAAGCATTGCGGCCGGCGCTGGACCTGATTGACAGCATCCCTACGATCGCCAGCGCGCTGGGAGCCTTGCAGCTGACGTTTTAAAAAAGTTGTTCGTGCCGCGGAGCAAGAGCGGCCCGACATCCAGGGGCGACGCAAGGCCTGGCAAGGCGAGACGAGACCGGAGCAGTTCAAAACTTCGGCGACGGCAGCGACTGTACGGCTTTGCGGAGTGCTTGCTCCCATAGAGAACGGATCGCGACGAGAGTTTCGTCGTTGGAATCGAGCCGCGTCCGGCGAAGCAGGTCGAAGTCGTCGTTGGCGTAGACCGCCAGATCGATCGGCGGACCCACCGCCATGTTGGAACGCATGGTGGAATCGAGTGAGATCAGCGCATGCTTGACCGCTTCCTCGAGGCTTGTTTCCTGGTAGCGCACCCCGCGATCAAGAATCGGCCGGCCGTACTTGCTCTCGCCAATCTGCAGAAACGGCGATTCCGGGGTGGCGCGCAGCGGGTTCCCTTGGGGATATACCACGTATAACTCCGGCGGCCCTCCTCGAATCTGACCGCCGACGATGAGCGTCACCTGATACGCAATGCCGTCGCGCTCCAAGGCAGGCCGGTCGATTGCCATCACCTTGCGCATTTCTTCGCCAACGCAGCGCACCGCATCGTAGAAATTCGTGGCGGCAGCCAATCCGCATCCACGATCAAATTCCGTTTGCAGCAGCGTGAGCATCGACTGAGTGATCGACAAATTGCCTGCCGCGAGAATCACGAAGACCCGTTCTCCGGGTGTGGCCAGAATGTACATCTTGCGGCACAAGTCGACCTGATCGAGTCCCGCATTGGTGCGCGAATCGGCGGCAAACACGAGACCCTGAGCGGTCTTAATGGCAAGGCAGTAGGTCATGCGGGTTAATCGGCAAAGCAATCAAGGGTGAGGATGGAACGGCAGGGCACCGGCATAGCCTTTGCTTTGGTGGTGCCCTGTGGATCGCTCATCATCCAGGCGACGCCACGAAAACGGACCGAATTGTAGGCTGCTTAAGGAGTTCGGGAAAGTCGCCTCAAGAGAGTGACCACCTGGCTTCAATTGATTTACCACAGCGCTGCCCAATTCCAGGGCATTGTTAGCTCAACTTGCGGGCATGATGAATACTGCGCCATCTCCGAACTCTTTTGCCGCTGACAGCGAATTGCTTCGCGACTATTTGCTGACCGATGCGTTCGACGAAATGCTCGATCGCGATTTGCGGCCTCGCCCGCATTATGAGCAGCTTTATCGCCGGTTGCTCACCATGTCGGTGGACGAATTTCGCCGTCGCAAGACCGTGACCGATCTCTCGATGCGGCAGGATGGCGTCGGCTTCACTGTTTACCAAAACGATGAAGGCATCGAGCGCATCTGGCCCATGGATCCCGTTCCTCGCATCATTCCGGCGAGCGAATGGGCACACATTGAAGCAGGATTGGTGCAGCGCATTACCGCGCTCAATCTCTTCCTCAAGGACATTTACCACGAGCAATACATCCTGCGCGATCGGGTGATCGATCCCGCCATGATTTACAGCGGAACGCACTTCCGCCGGGAGCTTGCCGGAGCCGAAGTGCCACGCGGGATTTACATTCATGTTTGTGGAAGCGATCTGATTCGCGATCCTGACGGACGTTATCTCGTTCTCGAAGATAATTGCCGCACCCCCAGCGGTGTGAGCTACATGCTGCAGAACCGGCAGGTGCTCAAGCGGGTTGCGCCGCAGTTTTTTCATCAGTACGATGTGCGTCCTACAGAAGACTATCCGGCCGCACTGCTTGATGTGCTCCGCCACATTGCTCCGCCGACGGCCGACAATCCAACCGTGGTGGTGCTTACGCCGGGCATCTTCAATTCCGCCTATTTCGAGCACAGTTTTCTCGCGCAGCGGATGGGTGTTGAACTCGTGGAAGGGCGCGATCTGGTGATGGACCAGAACCGCGTGTTCATGCGAACCACCCGCGGCTTGAAACGCGTCGATGTGATTTATCGCCGCATCGATGATGACTTCCTCGATCCTCTCGTGTTCCGCAGCGACAGCATGCTTGGCGTACCAGGGCTGGTGAACGCCTATCGTGCCGGCCATGTGTCGCTGGCCAACAGCATTGGAACCGGCATTGCCGACGACAAAGGGATTTATCCATTCGTTCCCGACATCATTCGTTACTATTTGCAGCAGGATGCCATTTTGCCGAATGTCGAGACTTATCAGCCGCAAGTTCCCAGCCATCTCAGCCACGTGCTGGCGAATCTCGATAAGCTTGTGGTGAAAACGGTGAACGAGTCCGGCGGCTACGGCATGCTGATTGGTCCCGCTTCCACGGCGGAGCAACGGGAGAAGTTTGCCCGCGAGATCAAGGCTCGTCCACGCGATTTCATCGCCCAGCCCACGATTCAGCTATCCACGAATCCCACATTTGTCGACGGTCGCCTGGAAGGCCGGCATGTCGACCTGCGCCCGTTTGTGCTGTGCGGAGAAAAGATCACGGTCACCCCCGGCGCACTCACGCGAGTTGCTCTCCCTAAAGGAAGCCTCGTGGTGAACAGTTCCCAAGGCGGCGGCAGCAAAGACACTTGGGTGCTGGCAAGCGATTAACGGGAGAAACGTCCCCATGACCAATTCTCAATGATCTAGCTGCGATTGTTGGGTTCACCCTACCGCTACTGTATTACCCGGATTTTCACCATGCTAAGTCGCGTGGCCGACGCTCTATTTTGGATGAGCCGTTACCTGGAACGTGCTGAGCAAGCAGCTCGATTGCTTGACGTTGCGTCGCAGCTCGATTTGGATCTGCACGGCGTTGTCGCCGCGTCACACGATCTGCATTGGCGAGCCGTTGCCGAGGTCATGCAGTGCACGCCTCCTGCCGATGGCGGCTCGCCAAGCGCCTGGCTCCCTACTACGCTCGCATTCGATGGCGACAACCCTTGTAGCATTCTGTCGTGCGTGAAGCGGGCGAGAAACAACGCTCGCAGCATCCGCGGTTCCATTTCCTCGGACATGTGGCGTGAGTTGAACAAGCTCTACTGGCTGCTCAACGATCCCGATTTTCGCGCTCGCACTCTAGATTCTCC
>JAEZGD010000113.1 GCA_023417165.1 Planctomycetota bacterium | reverse complement strand
AGTTCGCCTGCTTCATCGCAGCCGACAGTCGCGCTCGAGTTCGGGCAGATTCAGTGCGACGCTCGGCATGCAACGCCTCACGCGTTGTTTGTGCCGATGCATTACGAACCCAATTACGCTTATCCGCTGTTGGTCTGGTTGCATGGCCCCGGCGACGACGAGCGTCAGTTACAGCGGATCATGCCGCTGGTAAGTTTGCGAAACTATGTGGCGATTGGACCCCGCGCGTCGGGCAAGATCGCTGGCCGTCGTGGTCAGGACTGGCGTCAGGAAGAAGCCGATATCGACGTGGCAGAGACGTCGATTTTCAACTGCATCGACCTGATCAGCGCTCGCTTTCATGTGGCTCCGCATCGCATCTTTGTGGCGGGCTTTGGCAGCGGCGGCACGATGGCTTTCCGCATTGGCCTGCGTAATCCGCAGCGTTTTGCTGGCGCACTGTCGCTGGGCGGCGAGTTCCCTTCGGGACACATGCCGCTGGCTCGTTTGACGCACGCCCGCAAGTTGCCGCTGTTCATCGCGCATGGTCGCGACGCCGAGCACTACTCGATCGATCGCTCGTGCGACGAACTGCGCTTGTTTCATTCGGCCGGCCTGTCGGTCACGTTGCGTCAGTATCCTTGCGGCGATGAACTCACCACCCACATGCTCAGTGATATGGATCGCTGGATGATGGAGTTGGTTACAGGCGTCGATCAAGGTTCTTCTGCCGATACGCCGAGCTTCGGCAACGAATACAACTAATCTGCCGCACATTGCGATTGCCGCGCCTCGCCCACTTTGGGTACTCTCTTTGGGCGCGGCTGGACCAGCGCGGCCGCACGATCATGATGCGGCGGCTGGACTCTGCAACCATTTCTGCCGGGAGGGCAACGATGCGTGCGGGAATCGCTGTGGTTCTGTTCGTGGGCTTGAGCCTATTCGTTGCGCCCCACTTACTGGCCGAGGACGCGGCAGAGTACTTGCCGCCTGAGCATTTCGCCTCAAACAATCGCCAGGCAGAATACCTGCCGCATGCGACGGCCTTTCTTGAGGCGCATCCCAATGATCCGCGCGCCTCGCGTATTGCGCTCGACATGCTGATGGTGGCGACGCTGCGTAACGACACCGCCGCCACGCAAGCTGCGCAGCTACGTCTTCTGATCGACTATTCGGGCTCGCTGCCGACCGACTACTTCCTGAAGAGCACGCCGGCCAACACGGTGTCTAGCCTGCTTGTAAAGCACTTCCAGGAAGCTCAGCCCTTCAGTCCTGAGGACATGAAGCGGTTTGGCGACGTCATTGATCGCTGCGTCTACGTCCATGGCGCTGGCTTTGGCGACAATGACCTGCGCTTGCAGCGGGCGCTCGCTGCGCAAGACATGGCTGCTATGAGACAGATCGTCTCGCACATGCATAAGCCTAACGAGAATATCAAGAAGACCTTGATGGCCGCGTATCACGAACGTTTGACTGACGTGCAGCGCTTTCTCGCCCTGCAGGAGTTGCGTGACTACAAAACGGCCCAGGCGTATCAACGCTATGTGTACGAGCACTTGCTGCAAGATGGCGACCGCGCACAACCCAAGGTCAAGTTTGCGGTCGCTCAGAATCTGTTGCGTGAACGCGAGTTCGCCAAAGCGCTGCCGATCCTTACCGAGCTGCGCGCGGTGTCGCGCGCGCCACAGATCGCTTTCTTGCAAGCCTGGGCGCAAGCCGCCAGTGGCGACATAGAAACGGCGCTGCAAACGCTTGAGAAGTTGCAACAAGAGTCGCCTGCGTCTCCTTACGCCGCAGTGGCCAAAGAACTCGCAGGCGTGCTCACCGATCTGGACGACAACCTGGCCGCGCATACCGACTCGCTCGACAAGGCGTTTCTCAACCTGCTAGCGACAGCGCCCGAGGTCGTCGCCGCTACGATCTCGTTTAAGTGGAAAGAACGCCCAGCTGCGCAGGTTTATCTGGCTCTGGATGTCGCGCGTGATGGCATCGAGATCATCGCCAGTTCCGAGGACAAGCCCGTGCTGGCTTACCGTGCGATGCCAGAAGACTGCCGCTACTTCTTCAATGGCGATTCGACCATTCACGCGGCGGCGGCGAACGGCTTTTGTCCCACCTTTACGGCCAAGCTGGAAACCACCACCGCCGGCAAACTCAATTTCAACTTCTGGTTCAACACCGTCCCTCAAGGGTCCGGCGGCCTCTCGCGCTCCGTTCGCGAAATGCTGAGCATGCCGGTGCTAGCGAGCGTCGAGAAGCGCCACGAACTCTTGCGCGCCGCACTACGACGCGGCAGCTTTCCGTGCACTATCCAACAACAAGATGGCCAGCGCGTGCTGAAGTGGATCACTCCCGAAGTTGACGAGCCCCTGCTCGATACGATCACAGTGAAGCTCACGGATCAGCATCGCCTGCAGTCGGTCGTTGGGAAGCAGTGGAGCGTCCAAAGCATTCAATATGGCCCGCGCAATACGTTGTTGATCGCGCCGCCCTGGCCTGATCTGCCGGTTCAGCAGGTCGCCGAATTCGCGGCCAGCGATCTCTTTCGCCTCTTTGGTGCGATGATGTCGCTCGTCGAAGAGGAGAGCGCCAAGGAAGCTCGCAAAGACGCCGAGCCCGCTCCCGTCAAACGCTAGCAGCCTGGTACAAGACCAAGCGATGCAAGCTAACATTGCCTGGCGTGGTCCAGGCCCATGCTATCGCCAAGCTCGCATTGACACATAAGCCGCGTTTGCCTACAAGGTCGCCGCGAAGTCAGATTTCTGATGCGCCATTGCGCTGGCAGTGACGCGCCACCGGCACGGATGCCAAAGAATCGCCATGACGGCGAAAACGCCTGAACATGCCGCTACGCCTGCTGCGCGGACGTCAATCGTCGGACGCGTGCGGTCGCTGTGCGCGAAGGCGGTGTCCCCCATGTGGTCGCGGATCGCTCCACGGCCGCTGTGGCAAAAGCTGATATTGGGGACCGTGCTGGCTGCTGTTATCGGCGTGGGCGGTTGGCTGACTTTATCGAAACCCGAAAAACCTGTTGAGCAGCCGGCGCTCGCGATGAGCGACGCATTGCACTGGCTGCACGAAAAGGATTTTGAAGAGGCGCGCAACATTGCGCTGCATCTGAAACAAGAAGGCAAGCTCTCCTACATCGAACGAGGCGGCCCGGCCTATATTCTGGGAATGGTAGCGGCGCACGAAGCCTCGCTCGTGCCTTATCCTGGCGAACAACAGCGGCTGTACTTGATCGCCGCGCGCTATCTCGACACCGCCCATCACGAAGAGTATCCCGCGTCCCATAGCACCGATGGATTAGTGGAACTCGGCGAAGCCTGGTATCAGGCCGGGCGTTACGCCCGCGCGCTGCCATATTTGACGCAGGCTCTGAAGCGTCGTCCGCGTCGCGCTGCGCAGGTGCATCAATTGCTGGCAGCCTCGTACTATCGCGATACCAATCCGCAACTCAAGCCAGCGCTCGAACATCTGGATAAGTACCTCGCCGATCGCATGTTGACGCCTGTCGAGCGTCACGCAGGCCAGGTCGAGCAGGCCAGGATCTTAATCGACATGGGCCGCCCCGCCGACGCGGAAGCGATCCTCGCCAAGATTCCCGAACCGTCGGAACTGGCGGCGGTGGTCAATGTGTTGCGAGCACGGTTGGTGATGCAGCAAGCCGACAAACTGGCCAGAACCCCGGCAACCGCTGCTGAGGCTGATGCGCTGTGGAACAAGGCGATTGCTTTACTGCGCACCCCGAGCCAGCGCGATCCAGCCAACGTGCAAGCGCAGCGTGAAGCCCAGTACCTATTGGGTGTGTGCTTCGTGAAGTTGCAAGACTTTCGCGCCGCCGAGAATCAGCTTTCGCGCACGCGCCGCTTGAACATGGGCTTGCCGGAAGGCCGCGCTGCCACGCTCGAAGAAGCCGACTTGCAGCGTTTGCAAGGCAAGGACGAAGCGGCCATTGAGCTGTATACCGAGCTGTTG
>JAEZGD010000096.1 GCA_023417165.1 Planctomycetota bacterium | reverse complement strand
GGATCGGGGTGTCGATAACACTTCTCGCGTTTTCCTAGGAGATGGACTCGACGATGCGACCGAGATCAAGGGCCGCAACTTGCCTGCGCAAGAAAGCCAGATTGTCTCCTACGTCGAAAGAGAGCTGGCGGCCACCACGCCGCGCAAGCACCAGGTGGTGATCAAAGCGGCGAAGGGACTGAAGCATCGCGAGGTCGCCCGCGTGCTGGCGGCAGTGGGCAAAGTCGAGAAGGTCGAGCGGGTTCACATTGGCGTGCTGGAGGGCCCCTAGCACGTGGCTGTCGTCTTTCAATGTCCGCACTGTGGCACCGAGCGTTCGGTCGCAAACTATGTCTTTGGTCGGCGCTTGCGCTGCCCAGGCTGCGACCAGATGGCCGAAGTGCCGCTGATCAGCGCCGAGCATCGCGATGACGACGTGTTCCTTTTGAACATGATTCCGCGGGCGCAGCAGCGCGACGACTTGCCGCCAGTCACTGGCGACGAGTTTGTGGAGATGCCGCTCGAAGAGCCGCCTGTGATCGTGCCTCCGCCATCGACTTTGCACAGTACCCCAGCACCGCCCGTGGTCGAGGAAGAGGACACGGCGTCGTACTCCGAAGAGGCAGAGCCTGTTGGCGAACCGGTGATTCGCTTCCGCCAGCGGAAGCATGTCGAAGCGGAGATGGATATGACGCCCATGGTGGACGTCACGTTCCTGCTCTTGATCTTCTTTATGGTGACGGCGGCCTTTGCGGTGCAAAAAGCCCAAGAAACCGCGAAGCAGGAACCGCAAGACGGTGCGGCCGCCCGGTCGTTTCAAGCGTTGGAAGAAGACCCCGACTACATCACGCTGCATGTGGACGAATACGGCACGTATCGCGTCGTTACCGTCGATTGGGAGCGCGAAGCGCTGAGTCCCAGCGAACTGCTGCGGCTCTTGAAAGACGCGCGGCGCGGGTCGGTGATGGGACACGTGCCGAAGCATTTACTGTTGCGCGCACATGGCGGAGCGACGCACGAGAAGGTCGTCGTTGCTCACGATGCCGCGAATGCCGTCGGGATGGATGACGTGCAGTTGCTAACGCACGAAGAAGACGAATAACACCCGGTAAGGTTGCCGATGTCTGTTCCCTATCAGTTTCTGAATCGCGTCGAAGAGCTTGGCCTGGCGGACGAGCGCGTGCTGGCGCATTTGCGCCAACTCGTCGCCGAGGCGAAGGGCAACGCGACTGCCGAAGTACTGGCAAAGATCCTGGTTGAAAATGGGCATCTGACTCCGTTTCAAGCGCGGAAGATCGTCGGCGAGGTTACGGCCGAGTTAGAAGACGCCAAGGCGAAAGCGGCTCGCCCCATCAAGTCTCAGCCGACGATGGTCGAGGGGCTGGAACTGCTCGAAGAAGTCGATGGCCTGGAACTCATCAGCGAAGGGCCGGCTGTCCCTGCGTCTCCGCCACCGAAACCACCTCCACCACCGCCGGGCGAGCAGCCAGCGCTCGTGCCACTTCCCGCAGGCGGGCTCGACGACATTTTTACGTCGCCGCTTGACGATCCGCTACTGACTTCGGCGACCGATCCGCGACAGTCGCTGTTGCGACCGCCTGCGAAGAAGCTGAAGAATGCCAATCCGTGGGATTCGGCGGTGATCTATTTTGGCGGCGCTGGCCTCGCCGTGTTGGTATTTGCATTTGTCGTGCTGTATGTATCGCTGTCGCGCGGCACCGCGAACGAAGCGTTTCAGTTAGCTGAAGACGACTTCAAGTCGCTCGCCTACAGCCAGGCGATTTCCAAGTACGAAAAATATCTCAGTCGCTTTGGCGAAGATGCGAACGCTAGTTTGGCGCGCGTCCGCATTGGCGTCGCTCAGATCCGCTTGGCGGTGGATGAAGGCAAAGATACCGCGGAGGCGCTCGACGTTACTGAGACCATCTTGCAGCGCATCGAACCGGAAGTGCAATTCGATGAAGCCCGCGCGGAGCTGGCCGACATCTTGCCAAACATCGCCGAGCGCTTGGCCCTGCAAGCCAAACGTAACCTGTCGAATGCGACGGTCGCCAGCGAGTTGGTTGCGAAGTCGGAGCACGCGCTGGAACTGGTCAACAATGGCTCGTACATTCCGCCGAGTATGCGCTCTGCGGTCGAGGCCAAGGTAGCGGTCATTCAGGAAGAACTATCGTTCGTCAAACGCGAGATTCATCGTGACGCCGAAATGACGGCGGCTGTGGCCGCAATCAAGGAGGCGACCGAAGCTGGCAAGACCATCGAAGCCACCAACATTCACCGGGCGTTTCTCAAGAAGTATCCTGGCTTGGATGCTCACGAAACGCTGGTCGCTGCCACGCTCGCCATCGCGGCGAAAGAACGCGAGCTCGCGCAGGTCGTCAACGAAACGCTCTCTCCTGCCCCGGCGGCGGAATCGCCCATTGTCGAGATCGTCCTGGCGGACATGCCTGACGCGGCAGCGACCAATGTCAACGAGATCGTGGCCCTCAACATCGATGGCGGTGTCTATGGCTTTGATGCCAGCACGGGACGTTTGCTATGGCGGTACTATCTGGGGCTTGAAAGCACTGATCAGCCGGTGGCGGTCTCGGCTCAGCCCGGCGCGGACTTGATTATCGGCAACCGACAGACGCACGATCTGCTGCGGCTTAAGAGTGCCGATGGCTCGGTCGTATGGCGCTTGCCGATTAGCGAAGCGTTCGCGCGGCCGGTACT
>JAEZGD010000052.1 GCA_023417165.1 Planctomycetota bacterium | reverse complement strand
CAATCACGATGTTGACATTAATATGTTCGAGCTGGCTGCCAAGTTGCATCAGGCTGTTGGCGGGCAGCGAGCCGTCGAAGCTGATGGTGTGATTGCCAGCTCCGGCCAGGTTGGCTTGTTCGATGGCATTGCGCAAGGATCCAGCACCGCTATCGCCGGTGTGGGTAACGGTGAAGTCGGCACCGACCGAGACGCGCGGCGCTAGCGTAAAGCCACCGATGGTGGCGGTTGCCGCTAGCAACCCCATGCGAAGGGACCACCGGCGCAGAAAACCGGCACGGCGGGCGGGCGAAGTGCGAAGCATACGGGACCAAGCGGTGGGAGCAGCATGACCTAGCGGTGGATACCGCGCGATGGTGGTACGGTCCCACCACTGCAGCATTAGCAATCGGGCAGGTGGCTGGAAAGGATGATTCGCTTTGTACGGGCCGGCGCAGATTCACAGATTCTGCATACAAGACTAGAAATGCCGCCCAGTCCCATGCTTTCAGAGGGTTGGTCTCTGCTTGATCTATTCCCTTCGACGCCTCTATTCCGTCGGTTCGAAGGAATTGCGATCGCCGACGCGAACCGTGACCGATTGCACGCGGCCACCACGAAAGACCACAACCGGAACGTCTTTATTCACGGGCGTCAGGCTAACGAGATTCACCAGGTGATTGTCGTCCTCGATGCGCACGCCATCAAATTGCAAAATCACATCGCCAACCACGAGATCCGACTGGGCGGCAGGAGACTCCGGCGTAATGCCGCTGATCCTTGCGCCGCGAGCGCGCGCCAGTCCCGCCCGCGCGGCAGCTTCGTGCGTGAATTTGCTGTCCAGATGCACGCCCAGGAAAGCGCGCGACACCGCCCCGTGCTCGATCAACTGTTGCGCGACGTGCATTGCCATGTTGATCGGAATCGTAAAGCCGATGCCTTCGTTGCCGCCGCTGCTGCTAGCGATGGCAGTGTTAATGCCCACCACTTCGCCGCGCAGGTTCATCAAGGGGCCGCCGCTATTGCCAGGATTGATGGCGGCGTCGGTCTGCAAAAAATCCTGAAAGCGTACGCCGTCATCGCCCAGTTCCAGATCGCGGCGACCTTTGGCGCTGATGATGCCATAGGTCACGCTGTGGCTGAGTCCAAACGGGCTGCCTACCGCCAACACAAAGTCGCCGATTTCCAGCTTCGCGCTGTCGCCAATCCGCGCGGAAACGAGGTGATCGGCCTGGACCAGCATTACGGCAATGTCAGTGCCGCGATCGGACCAGACTTTGATGGGATTGATGATTCGACCATCGGCGAGCTTGATCTTGATGGCGTCGAGCGCCGCCTCATTGATAACGTGCCGATTCGTGAGCACGTATTGCTTGCGGCTGATTTCAATGATGACGCCGGAACCGGCTTCTTCGACGCTATTTTTCCGCCCGGGACGAAAACTGTCGGCTTCCGATTTCTCGGCCTCGATGTGCACGACCGTCGGCTTGACGAGTTTGACGACCCGCTTCAGAACATTGCCTTGGCGTTCCAGCCATTCGACATCCCGCGCGAGTTCTTCAAACAAGCGGGCGCGCATCTCGGGCGTGGGATCGTCGTCGAGCAAGCCTTCTTGCGCCTGGACGATAGAAGTGGCGGCCAGCGCCAACCCCAGACTTAACAGCAGCCAACGACCACAAACCGAAGCACCCAGGCGCGTCATGGGATCGATCCCCGAAGAAAAACTAGCGAGCGGATGGCATTCCAATCCCGTGGCGGCGTTCATGGCCGACCGAAACGGACTGCGCACCTCAATCCTATCTCGCTGTATTGCAACAAAAAGCCCAGGGATCGCAACCCCTGGGCTTTGTGGTATTTATGTTTAATTGACGGCGCGAGAGGGCGTGGTCACTTAGACGTCGATTTCGACGTCTTTCGTTTCCAGGTCTGAATCCGACACCGAATCAAGCAGTCGGCTCCAGTCTTGCGGTCCGCGATTGAACTCGCCGCGCTTCTCTGCTTCGCGCTGGCATTGAATGCACAGCGTGGCATAAGGCAGGGCCTGCAGCCGAGCCAACGGAATCGCTTCTTCGCAGCCTTCGCAACAGCCGTAGTTGCCGTTACGCATCTGTTCCAGAGCGTTTTCGATGTTGGCCAATTCGCGGCTTTCGACTTCCGCCAGCTGCGAACTGATTTCGTCTTGAGCGCTGTCCAAAGCGGCGTCCACGACATCGCCCGAAGTCTGCCCACGCAGCTCCTTCAGCAGGCTAAGGTCGCCGGCCAAAGCGGTGCGTAGCGCGTCGCGTCGCTTGATCAAGATTTGCCGGAGGGCCAGGATTGCGTCTTTGCGTGCCATGTGTCGTTACCTTCGTGGTCCGATCCGCCTTGCGCGTAGAGGCCACCGTGCCTCTGAACGAATAGGGACAATCGAACAGTACTTGGGGAGTGCCTCTTTCCTTTCCTGGAGGACCGTAAGGTTACGTCGCGCGTGCGGCAACTTGCCGCCGGGGTCCGCGAAGTAACCAAACTATAGTACGCACGCCGGCTACTTCTTAGCCGACGTAATGCGTGCCTAAAGCTACCAATAGCGGTAGGCCGCAAAACGCACTTAACCAGTTGCCATTCGAGAAGTTGAGTCTACGCCGAGTGACCCAGGAATGAGCGTTATTAAGAACGCTCCCCCAGGACAGGGGCCGGCGGCAGACACTTCCTTGGCAGGACTGCTCGCCAAGGGGCACCGCAAACCGCTGCATCCCTCCGATGCCTGTCGGCGCGCGTCTCCTTGTGCCTTCCGGTAATCGACATTTCCCAGGCGGGCTTCCAGTATTTTCTAACGATTAGGTCGGTTTTTCCGATTTTAGCGCGTTAACTCACACTTTCGACGGGTTCCAGCCTGCCTCGTTTTGACAGCCGGGACACCGCAACCTAGACCTGTGTGGAACCTTGCGCCCACGCTGCGCGTGCGGTTGCGACACGCCCGATATGGATTTTGCCATGACCGGTTCGACGAATTGCCCGATAACCAGCCCGATCGAGCTGCAATCTTTGGCGCTGCGCGTGATTGGCAGCGAACACCATGGTCGCGTCCTGCGCATTCAAGCGCCCAAGTGCACCATTGGATCGGCCGCTGGCTGTACCCTGCGTTTAAAAGCCCAAGGCGTGCATGACGTGCACTGTCTGGTGCTGCGTGGTCCTGGCGGTCTGGTCGTACGCAGTTGGTCGCACGACACACGGCTGAACGGTCAGGCGGTGACGGACGCGCCGCTGCAAGTCGGCGACCACCTGGCGATTGGCCCTGTTGAATTAGAAGTGCTCGATCCCGCCAGTCTCGATCAACTCGCCGAGAATAGCCCGCCTGGGGCAGTCGATACCGGCCGTTTGAGCAGACTCGAACAAAAGGCGACCGAAGCCGCTCGTGCGCGCGATGCATTGGCTCGCCGCCTGGCCGAGCGAGATCAATTTGTGGCGCAGCTTGAAGAACGCTTGGCCACGACGCAGCATCTTGTCGATCAGTTGCAGGCGGAAAGCCAGGCCCATACCGCGCCAGAGACCGCTCCCGATGCCGCCACGCTCGCCGAAATCGAATCGCTGAAGCAGCAGGCAGAAGCACTCGCGCAGCAGTTCGAAGTGGCGCGCCACTCCTTCGCCACTGAGCGCGACACCTGGCAGCGAGAGCGCCAGAACTTTCAGCTGCAATTCGAAGAGGCTCAGAACCAGGTTCAGTTGCTGACGCATGGCATTGAGCAGGCGCGCGCGGAAGTCATCCAGAAGCAGGCCGCTTGGGATCACCAGCACGAACATTTGATCGCGGACTTGGAACGCGCCCGGCAGCAAAATGCCGCTCATGTCGAACAACAGCGGGAAGCGCGCGAGGCCGAAGTGGCTCTCACTCACTGGCGCGAACGGGCCGAAGAGCTCGCCCTGCAGTGCGAGTCGCTCCAGCAGCAGATCGAAGATGCTACTAGCGAACACCTGAAGCTGCGCGCCGAACTGGAAGCCGGCGCGCGAGAACTCGACGCGGAAACCGAGCGGTTGTTCGAACGTGAGGAAGCGCTCGCCGCGCAGACGCAAGAATTCGAAGCGGAATACGAACGCGCTTCGACCGAGCTTGAAGCCCGAGAGCAGCAACTCGAATCGCTGCGAATCGACTTGGAGGCGCGCCAGGTGGCCCTCGAAGCGCACACGCTTGCTGAAGCCGCGTCTGACGAAACGCTGCAGGCTCAAGTCGCGGAAATCGCCTCGCTTCAGCAGCAGTTAGCGGAACTGCAGGCCAACTACGACCATCAAGCCAGTGAACTGGAACAGCGTCGCGCCGAACTCGACCAACGCACGCAGCAGCTCGAAGCGTGGCAAATGGATTGGGAGTCTCGACAAGCGGAGATCGAATCCCGCGCGTCTGTCGAATCCGCGTCCGACGAGCTACTGCAGGCTCAAGCCGCGGAAATCAACGCGCTGCAGCAGCAGTTAGCGGACCTGCAAGCTAACTACGAGCAGCAAACCAGCGAGTCGGAACAGCATCGCGCCGAACTCGACGCCCGCGCGAGCGACCTTGATCGCCAAGCGGAAGAACTGCGTTTGGAAGCCGAGCGACTCGCCGCCGAAGAACAAGAGTGGCAACGTCAACGTGAAGTGGCCAGCGAGCTGCCGACCCACGACGACCAACCCTCGGAACCAGAAGCCGAAGAGACGCAGGAGTACGTCCCGCAATCGGCTGCCGACATCATTGCGCGGTTGAACGCCAGCGGATTGTGGAAGGATGATGACGTCGCGATTGAAGAGCCTGCCGCGGAACAAGCCGCGCCAGAGCCTGTTTGGAAGTCGCTGGTGACGGAAGAGCCCAAGCCCGCGCCGACGGCTGCGCACGAAGAAGAAGATTCCATCGAAGCCTATATGCAACGCTTGTTGCAGCGCGTGAGCGGCGAGAGCGAAGCTCGCCCCCGTGCCGCTCAGCCCAAGACAAGCTTGCCCATCGTTTCGGTCGCCGATGTCGAGGCGTCTGCGCCGACGACGCCGATTGCCGACGAGCCTGTCATCGAACCTTTCGATCCTGCGAAGTATGTGCCGCGCAGCATGGCTCCAGAGGCGAGTTCCAAATTGGCGGCCATGCGGGCGTTGGCCAATAGTTCTGCGCGTTCCGCGATTCACACCAGTACCAAACGCCGCGCCGCAAAACATCTCTCAGGCAAGCTGGGAATGGCTATCTTTGCGGTCGCTGCGGCCATCTCGCTCGGCTGGTTGGCGCTGCAGACGCATTCGATGTTGTCCTACTACGCCGCGATTGCGGCATGTGGCGCAGGGTTGCTCTGGGGCTTACATGCTGGATATTTGTGGCTGCGGAAAGGCCGCTGCGCCGCCGAGCGACAAATCGTGGAGGCTGCTGAAAAAGCCGAACCGCGCGTCGAAGCAATCGCCCCACGCCAGGAAACAGAGGCTCCTCACGTGGACGCAGGCGCGACGCAATCGGCGGACGAAACCAGCCAGGCGATCTAACGCGAGACCGACACTTGAAACTGTGCGATGGTTTGACCGCCATCGCAGACAATCGTTTGGCCGGTTATTACGTCGCTGCCAGTAATGATTCCCACCACGGTGGCTGCGATGTCCTCGGGCGTGCACACCTGGCCGAGCGGCAAGCTGCGTTCGAAAGCTTGCTTCGTATGCTCATAGGCTTCGCGTCCCAGGCCAGCCTCCAACCATCGCCCCGTAATAAATCCTGGCGCGACGTTGTTGACGCGGATCTGAGGCGCGAGCGCCCTGGCGAGCGCGATTGTCATGTTGATCAGCGCCGCTTTGCTGGCACAGTAGGGAATCGAACTGCCGCTGGCTTGAATGCCGGCGACGCTGGTAATGTTGACAATCTCGCCTTCGCCGCTTCGCAGCATCGCCGACTTCACGGCACGAATGCAATGAAACGGCCCCATGACGTTCACTGCCATGATGCGTTGCCAGTCGTCGTCAGTGACGGCTTCCAAGTCGGCATGGCGAATGAATTTAGTGGTTCCGGCGCAATTCGCCAGGATATCGATCCGCCCGAAGGCTTGATCGACCTGCGCTACCATCTGCTGCACTGCCGCGTCATCGGCGACATCGGCCTGTATGGCAATCGCCTTCACGCCCAACTGCTCGCATTCGGCGGCGGTGGCTTCGGCTTCCGCCTGCGAGCGCGAGTAGTTGATCGCCACGTGGCAGCCGAGCTTCGCGAGCGCCAAAGCGGTCGCTCGCCCCACGCCGGTGCCGCCGCCGGTGATGATCGCGGCTTTATCTTGGACATTCATCGTTAGCTACCCAAGCAACGTTTACAACCCGCGGGCGGCGACGACGTCGTCGTAGTCGGTCAGGTTGTAGTCGATGCCGACATAGTCGAGCACTTTGCATAGCGAACGCAGCGCGACGCCCATGCCGTCGGGACCGCTGAAGCCGCCGAACTGGCCACCGCCGCGCACGTGCGGTTCGAGATCGAGGAACACGCCGGGGATGCCGCGCCGCTTGAGCTTCGCTTCCAGCTTCGGAATGTAATCTTTGAAGTCGCGCAGAATCGCTTCGTGGCCGGTGTCGCCGATGTCGCATGGCACAAAGTGCTTGAGCGCTTCTTCGTCGACGTGGGTCGTCTTCTTGGTGCCGGGCGGATTGCGATAGTCCTTGATGTGCATCCAGCCCAACCCCTTCTTCATCAGTTGGTACTGCTCGAAGCATTCGCTGGCGTTGTAGCCCTGCGTGACGATGTTCGCGCCGTCATAGATCAGCAGCATCGCCGGGTGATCGACTTGCTTGTAAAGATCGGCGCAGGTCTGGCCATTGTGGCCGACCAGATTCGCTTCGACTTCCAGGCCAAAGGTCAGGTCGCTGCGATGGCAAACTTCGGCGATTTGGCCGAGTTGATCGACCGCCTGGGCCATGTGTTCTTTCACGTCGCTACCACGCGGATGATAGAACGAAAAGCCGCGAATCAGCTTCGTTTCGAAGGCATGGGCAATGTCGCAGGCCTGCTGCACTTCCTTCAGATACTTTTTGAACGGGACGAAGCGGTTCTTGGTGCCGTCTTCGACATCGAGCAGCTTCACCTTGCCGATCGGCGATCCGATGCTGGTAACGTTCAGGCCGTAGGCGTCTTCCAAATGACGAATGTGCGCGATCTCGCCTTTGGTGAGCTGCATCACGTTCTTGACGCCTTGCCCGGCGTCGATGAAACGCACCGTGTAGTATTCCAGCCCGAGCGCCGCGAGCGCTGCGAATTGCTGTTCGGCCGTTTTTTGCAAGGCGGCTTCATCGGCAAGTGCAGACAGAATGACTTTAGGTTGATCGGCCATAGGAAGTGATATCGCAGTGGTGAGGGGGCAGTGGCGAAGGGGACGTCTCCAGCCGGAAAAGGTACATCGACTGGAACCGGCACTTAGGATTTCAGTAGCGAGGCGGCTGGCTTGTCGAGGTAAATGGTCGCTTGTGGATGCTGTTGCAGGATCGAAGCAGGGACCAGGTTCGTCACTGAGCCTTCGAGCGCGCCTTGCACGGCTTTGGCTTTGCGTTCGTCGGGCACGCTGCAAACGATCGCGGCGGACTTAAGGATCTGTCGAATCGACATCGAGACCGCGCGCGTCGGCACGTCAGCGAACGTCGGGAACCAGCCTTCGCCAAACTGTTGCTGGCGACAAGCATCGTCCAAGTTCACGACTAGGTACGGTTGTTCGGTGTCGAAGTCGGCAGGCGGATCGTTGAAGGCCAGGTGCCCGTTCTCGCCAATGCCAATGAACGCCACGTCGATCGGGTGCTGCTTGATCAAATCGCCGAGACGCTTGCAGGTGGCTTCGCAGTCGCCTTCGGCGTCGATGTAGTGAAACGCAGCGGGCGGCGCAGGCAACTTCTCGACGAGCCGTTCTTTCAGGTACTTGCGAAACGACGCGGGATGCGTGATCGGCATGCCGACGTATTCGTCGAGATGAAAGAACGTGACCTTCGACCAGTCAATGTCGGGCTGCTGCACCAATTCCGAGAGCATCTCGAACTGCGAAGCGCCGGTCGCCACGATCACATTCGCGTGGCCACGTGCCGCCAGCGCGGCGCGGATCAATTCGGCTCCATCACGAGCGGCACATTGCCCTAGTTCTTGCTTGGTCTCGGTAATCTTGATCCGCATGCAAAATGTCTCCGGAAGGTGAGACAACAGCATGGGATGAATCGCCTGGGATTGCAACAGGGCGGGGGAGGGCGGAGGAGAGTGATGAGGGGCGAGTGGTTAGTGGGCAGTAAAGGCGGGAATGCCGAACCTGCAATGGGTGAGATTGCAGGTTCGGTGACAAGCAGGTACCCGTTGTGCTAATGCACCTACTGCTTGGCGACGTGTTCGACGGTGACATTGGTGGTGATGCCGCCGCGGGCCGAGAACTGCGCGACGAGCGTCACGCGGCGCGGCTGCAGCACCTCGACAAAGTCGGTCAGGATGCGATTGGTGATGTTCTCGTAGAAGATGCCTTCGTTGCGGAACTTCTGCAGATACAGCTTCAGGCTTTTCAACTCCACGCACTTCTTTTCCGGCGTGTAGGTGAACGTCAGCGTCCCGAAATCGGGTTGCCCCGTTTTGGGGCAGACCGAGGTGAATTCGGGACAGATGATTTCGATGGTGTAGTCCCGCTCGGGAAACTGGTTGTCGAAGGTTTCGAGCTGGTCTTGAAACGGTGTGCCCATGGTTGGCGGCTCCTTTAAGTTTTCTCTGATTGTGTCATGATGTGGGTTGCGGCGCGAAGGGGTCGCCTGGGCAGTGCGGATCGCAGAAATCTACAAATCGAGGCAGGGCGAAGGGCTGCTAACGGGAGCCGAAAGCGTCTTCGTGCGCGCTAGCGGCTGTAACCTGCGCTGCTGGTTTTGCGATACGCCGTTCGCCTCGTGGCAGCCCGAGGGCGAAGATTTGGCGGTGGCCGACATCGTCCAACGCGTGCTCGACTACGGCTCGCCGCATGCGGTGATTACTGGCGGCGAACCGATGCTGTTTGCCGAATTGGTGCCGCTCACCGAAGAACTGCACAAGCACGGTCTGCATATCACGATCGAAACGGCCGGCACGCTGTACCTGCCGGTCGCCTGCGATCTGATGTCGCTCAGCCCCAAACTGGCCAACAGCACGCCCTCGCCTGACGACGCGGGGCGCTGGAGCGCGCGGCACGAACGCTCGCGCCATGTGCCTGAGGTCATGCATCGCCTGCTGGCCGAGTATCCGTATCAGTTGAAGTTCGTTATCGATACGCCGGGCGATTGCGCCGATGTCGAGGATTATTTGTGCGAGTTTCCTGAAGTCGATCGCTCGCGCGTGCTGCTGATGCCGCAGGGGACGAGTCTCGCGCACCTTAACGCTACCGCCGCATGGCTGGAGCCGTACTGTCGCGAAAATGGCTTGCGCTTTTGCCCTCGCAAACATATCGAATGGTTTGGGCTGACGCGCGGGACGTGACGTGCTAATCCTCGCCTTCGCTCCACACGTTATCGCGAGGCGCAGGCCTCGCAGGCGGGTGGCTTGCATCCTTTTCGAGCAGCACGCCAATCTCTTTCACGGCCTGCGTCAGCGATTGCACGGCCATTTGAAAGTTCGTGTGGCCGGAGATTTCCGGCTGAATCTCGGCAAACAACTCGCTTGCTTGCCGCAGCTTGCTGAACTTCTTGCGCGCCAGCCGCAGATATTCGTCCGCGTCGCCAGCTTTAAACGGCGCGCCGAGCGCGAGCATGTAGTCGTACAGTTCGCGATGAACGCTGGCCAGTTCGTCATCCTCCGCCGCTTCCTCGCTGTGCTTGAGGAACGCGCGCACCATCCACACATGGCTGAGTAGCGTGTCGATGCGTTGCATGCGATCGGCGGGAGACATAGCGATCAATGCGCGGCTGCCTTCTCTTTGGCCGCCCCCGCCCCCGGTTTGCCGCCAGGCGCAGGCGGATGGCCCTTGGGTGCGAACACCAGCACTGTCACCGCGCCGGCGATCGCCAGCAGCAAGCTGGCGAAGAACAGCGGTGTGAGATTGCTGGCGGTTTTCTCTTCGGTCACGGTAATAAACGTGTTGATCAGCGGCGCGACACCGAAGACCAGCGGCATGACGAAGATCGGCTTACCACCAAAGTTGAAGGCCAGGATGATGCCGAGTGCACCGATGCTT
>JAEZGD010000037.1 GCA_023417165.1 Planctomycetota bacterium | reverse complement strand
GTGTGGTCATGCGACGGAGCGAGCAAGTTGTGTTATGGCTCGCCGTTACTGGCGGGCGACTTGATTGTGACGATGTGCGGCTTTCATGGCCCGGCGATGGCGATTCGCGGCGGCGGTCGTGGCGATGTCACCGCCACGCATCGTCTTTGGATGCACGAGCAAAAAAATCCCCAACGCGTCGGCAGCGGTGTGGTGGTGGATGGCCAGGTCTATATCTTGAACGACGATGGCGTCGCCTGGTGTATTGATGCGGCCAGCGGCGAAATCCACTGGAAGCATCGCCTCGGCGGTTCGTCGTGGTCCAGCGCGCTGGCGGCTGCCGGGCGAGTTTATTTCACCAACATGGCCGGCGTCACCTATGTGATCGAACCCAGCGCCACCGAGTGCAAAGTGCTCGCCACGAATTCCCTCGATGGCAAGACCATGCGCGCCTCGCCTGTGATCTGGGATGGGCGGCTGTACCTGCGGACGTATGAGAAATTGTGGTGTGTTGAAGAGAAACAGTGAGAACGAAGTATGTCCAACTACGTGATCTACGATTCGGATTCTCGCAAGAAGGAATTGTTTCGCACGAAATATCTCCGGCAAAGCACTGATGGTCACAAGACCGCTGAAGACGCGTTCCAGCTCCTGGTACAGCTCTATCCGTCGGCCATTTTGGTCGAAGAGAACTACGGCGAGAAAGTGCTCATGCGCGGGACTGACGGACCAAAGGCCGATGCGCCCTGAGCGTGTCTCATTAAACGGCGAGAAGGATAATTCCGAATGTGTCAGTCCTCGGGAACCGCCCGGAACCAATAGCCTAAAATCCTGGAATTCCGTCCAACCTTGACCGCCCGCTTCCCATCAAGTACAGTCAAATAGCTCAATTTGTGGGGCGAGCGTGCCGAACCTAACTCTCAGACGCTTGTCCTGCTAAAAATCCCAGCCTGCTGGAAATTCTGGATCGAACCGATGCACCACCTTCCCCTGCTGCCGCTGCTGCTATTGGCGACCTATCACAGGCCGTAGGGGTGCATCGTACGCATAGACTTCACTAGCCCCGAGGCCTTCACCTCGGGGCTTTTTTTGTAAGCTGATAGAATTCAATGTGACGCAACCGCTCGTCGCATTCATCACGGAAACCGAATATGTCATTCGCATCCTCGGCCTGGAGTGGTCCCCCGCCGGCCGGCCTCCTCCTGCGCGCGCCGGCTCGCGGCCGGCTTCCAGGCATGTAGTTGAACGCAGTGACCATTCCGACTTTCTTCAGAACCGATACAGCAAACCATGTCCGACAAACGACACATCAAGATCTTCGATACGACGCTCCGCGATGGCGAGCAATCGCCGGGCTGCAGCATGAATCTCCACGAGAAGTTGGAGATGGCGCAGGCGCTGGAGGATTTGGGCGTCGATATCATGGAGGCTGGCTTCCCCATCGCTTCGCCGGGCGATTTTGAAGCGGTCAAGCAGATCGCCTCCGTCATTCGCAACACGACCATTTGCGGCCTCGCTCGCTGCAACGATGGCGACATCGATCGCGCGTGGGAAGCCTTGAAAAGCGCCAAGCAGCCCCGCATCCACATCTTCTTGGCGACCAGCGCGATTCATCGCGAGTTCAAGCTGAAGATGACGCGCGAAGAGATCATCGCCCGGGCGGTGGCCGGCGTGAAGCGCGGCCGCAGCTATTGCGACGATATCGAGTTCAGCCCCGAAGACGCCGCCCGCACCGAGCACGACTTCTTGTGCCAAGTGGTGGAAGCGGCCATCGACGCCGGCGCGACTACGGTCAACATTCCTGACACCGTCGGCTATGCGGTGCCGTCGCAGTATCGCGCCACGATCGAAATGCTGCGCAATCGCGTCCCCAACATCGACAAGGCCGTGATCAGCGTGCACTGCCACGACGACCTGGGTATGGCGGTGGCGAACAGCCTGGCAGGCGTTGAAGGAGGCGCAGGCCAGATCGAATGCACGATCAACGGCATCGGCGAACGCGCTGGCAACTGCTCGCTCGAAGAAGTCGTGATGGCGCTGAAGACGCGTAGCGACTTCTATAACGCTGATACGCGCATCAACACGCCGCGGTTGGTGCCTGTGAGCCGCTTGCTCACCGGTATTACCGGCATGCAAGTGCAGCGCAACAAGGCGATTGTTGGTCGCAACGCGTTCGCGCACGAAGCGGGCATTCACCAGGACGGCATGCTGAAGGAACGCAGCACGTACGAGATCATGCGTCCCGAAGACGTCGGCTTTCAAGCGACCGACCTGGTGCTCGGCAAGCACAGCGGCCGCGCCGCATTGGCCGATCGCGCCAAAGCCTTAGGCTATCAGCTCTCGGGCGAGCAACTGCAAACTGTCTTCGACGAGTTCAAGAAGCTCGCCGACAAGAAGAAGGAAGTGTACGACGGCGACATCGCAGCACTGATCGAGCAGCAGTTGCATGGCGTTAAGGAAGAGCAGTGGTCGCTGGTGTCGTTTCAAGTCACGTCGGGATCGGATCACAAGCCGACCGTCAAGCTCACCTTGCGCCATGGCAGCGAAGACAAGA
>JAEZGD010000036.1 GCA_023417165.1 Planctomycetota bacterium | reverse complement strand
GTCCCAAAGCTATTGCCTGGATCGACGGCGACATTGGTTTGGGTCGGCGCGGTGGGAATGGCTTCGTTGGTGCCAATGCGCAGACGGAACGTTCCGTTACCAGAGCCCAACTGGTGCAGCGGCGCCGCAAACGTCAATGTGACCTTATCGAGCGCGGCGTTATAAACGGCGCTCGTCGGTGTGTACTGTGTGTCGTCGGTGTTTCTAACCGTATCGTTCGTAAAAATCAGTTTGTAGAAATCGACGTTCTGCGCGAGCGCTGGATTGAGATCGTCATTGTTGAAGTAAATGTCGATCTGGTTGGCGCGCTGCGACCACAGGCCATTGTTGTAGTCGACCGGTTGCGGCACGATCGCGGTGACTTGCGCACCGAGGTCGAGTTCGAAATCGACCGAGCGGTTCGTACCGTTGTTGAACGCTTCGCCATTGTTGAGCGGATCGCTCGGAATGTCTTGATTGCGAATCGGGTTGGCGCCTGCGCCAACCAGTGTGATGCGGTATTTGTCGTCGGCCAGGTTCTCGCTGAACCGTACGACGACTTCGTTCGGCGCTTCGCCCAGGCCGACGTAGCCCGGCGTGATGACGATGTCGTCGGCGGTGCCGAGCGCACCATCGGTGCCGGCCCGTACGACGCGTACGTTGTTGGCCGCCAACGTCACGGTGGCAGGATCAATCACCTGGCCTTCGTTGAAGCGGAAGACCAACTCGCGCGGCGCGATGTTCCGTACGTTGGCGCCGCCGGCGAGGTTAAAGAAGTCGCCGGTATTGGGGTTAATCGCCACCAATTGAGGCGCGGCGAACACGCGGCGATCCTCTAGGGTCTCGATCCGCAACCCGCGGCGCAAGATCTTGCGCTGACGTTGTTGACGAAGCTTTAGCGAGGAAATGGACGCCTTTTCACGCCGCATAGCCATGAATCCAACCCTTCGGTGATCGCAAGCAGAAGTTCGTTTGTATGACAGCCGACTTTGGGGCGCACTGGCCAGCCACCAAGCCGCAGAGTTACCGCTTACTGACGGTTAGGTACCGTCAACAACGCCTAACAAGGCCCAGAAGATGGGCAATTTAGGCAAGCGCAGAGTCCTTTTCTGATTCCACTAAAGTCGGATTATAATTGGGCATGAGGGGAGTGCAACGAAAAAGTAAGTAGTGGCGATTTCAGGAAATGCGCGCATTTTGCTGATGCGCGCAACCCAAGCCAGCACCCCATCCTTGGTGGTGCGATATCCACCCGTTACAGCTATTTCAGACACTTCCTATTCGCCGCCCATCCAACGGACCGGCCTCTCGGCCCGCCACCTGAGGGAAAACCACTCGTTCGAGTGGCCGCTTCCCGCACTTGGCAGAGTGGGACAAAGTTTGTCGGTTCTTTCTGCCGAAAAGTTCCCAGGGGATGGTGCGTTTGTGCCGAATTTAATCCTTCTTCCTGATGCGCCCCAAGCCGCGGGCGATTCCTCAGCCAGGGACCCGGCGATATGCTGAATCCGCTTGCCTTATCGCGCGGCGCGCACTATCTGGAAAACGCATTACGACTGGCCGCGTTGGCAGAAATCGCCTATCGCGACGATCCGATCACCGGATTAGTCCCTTTTGCGGACCATTACCGGCGGATTCAGCCGTTTTCGCACGAGGGCACGTTCGGCTTTGTCGCCAGCGACGAGCGGAACTTGGTCATCGCGCTGCGCGGAACCGACCAAATCATCGATTGGGCGACCAATCTGAAGGTCGCGCAAATTGCCATCCAAAATGGCTATGCTCACCAGGGTTTTGTCGCTTCGCTCGAAGCGGTCTGGCCGCAACTGCTGTCGCGCGTCGAAGACCTGCTCGACCAGGGCCAAACCGTGTGGGTCACCGGCCATAGCCTAGGCGGCGCGCTGGCGACCTTGGTGGCCGCCCGGCTGGCGACCGTGGGGATCGAGCCGTATATCACCTGCACGTTTGGCGCTCCGCGCGTGTTCGATCCCAAAGCCTCCAGCGCCTACCTGCCACGCCTGTATCGCTTTGTGAACAAAGGCGATCTGGTTCCTGCGACGCCGCCGCCGCTCACGTTGCCTTGGTATCGCTATCAACATACCGGCAGCATGCAGGTGGTCTTAGACGGCGAGCGCGGCGCATCGACCACGCTCGACGCCAAACTAGCCGACGTTTTGCAATGGACGCGTTGGCTCTTTAGCCCGGCGATCGACTGGAGGCAAAACATCTCGCAACGTCTCAACGATCACGCCATGAAGACGTACATCAACCTCATCAAGGCGGAGCTTGGTCCCGAGACCGTCGCGCGCCTAGAAGCCGATCAGCCGGCCACCATCGCGATGCCGACGCGTATCAAGCCGCGTCGCAAACTGGCGGCCTAGCTCCATCAATCGGCAATCGCCGGCTGCGCAACTTCCGGCAGCTTGACGCGTGGATCGACAAAGAACCACAGCGTCAGCGAGACGCAGAACGCAGCGGCGGACGCCATGAAGACGCCGCTCCAATTCTGCGACTTCACCAA
This sequence comes from Planctomycetota bacterium, assembly GCA_023417165.1. Lineage (GTDB taxonomy): Bacteria > Planctomycetota > Planctomycetia > Pirellulales > Pirellulaceae > JAEZGD01. The sequence goes on along the minus strand of JAEZGD010000036.1, from coordinate 2,618 downwards.
CATGCCGATCACCGGGGGGAAGATTGCCGCCCCCAGGTTGCCCGACATATTGATAAAGCCGAACATCGCGCCTGCGTTGCGTCGCCCCACGTCCTGCACCGTTGACCAGAGCGCCCCCAGCAGGAAGTCGCTCAAGAAGTAGACGCACGCGAACGCATAGACCACGTACTCCGGCTCTTGCAGATTCAGCGCCACCACGTACATGGCCGCCGCGCCGCCGCACGAGATCACGCCAGGCAAGCGTCGCCCCCACAGTTCGCCAAAGCGGCTCGAAAGCCAATCGGTCGTAAAGCCGCCCGCCAGGCAACCCGCCATGCCAAAGATGGCGGTCAGCGCGGAATACGAACCGGCTTTCACCAGCGACCAGCCAAACACGGTGTTCAAGTAAGTCGCCAGACTGGTCGCCAAAAAGATCCAGCCGACGTTCACGAAGAACATAATCCCGCTGAGCAGCCACAAGTTGCGATTCGCCAGCACCTTCACAAACGGCGGAGCTGGCGCGTGCGCGACGGTGACTGGCTTCGCTTCACCTTGATAGATGATCTTCAGCTCGGCCGCGTTCACGCCAGGATGTTCCGCAGGCGTGTTGCGAAACCAGCGCCAAAAGACCCACGACCATACCAGGCCCAGCGCGCCATAGATCAAAAACGCTTCGCGCCAGCGTCCCGGTTCGTTGCCGGTCGTGTAACCGAGCGCGACCATCGCTGGCAGTAGCAGCAAGATCAGCCGCGGCGTGATGATATCGGTGAGCACTTTGCCGGCGCGCCCGCCCATCGAGACGCTGCTATTGGCGAAACCGCGCAAGCCAGGCTCGATCCAGTTCTTCAAAAAGCTCGCCGTCACCGCATACGCCCCCGCCTGGGCGATACCTTGCACGATCCGCAGGGCAATCAAGATCCAGAAGTTAAATGCCAGCGCCTGCAAAGCAAACGCCACCGACCACACCGCCACATACAACGCCAGCGTGTTGCGGCCTCCCCAGCGATCGCCGAGCCAACCCGCCGGCACTTGCGCCAGCGCATACGCCCAAAAGAAGGTGCTGGTCACCCAACCCATCATGGTCAGGTTGATGCCTAGCTCTTCCATCACGATCGGCTGCACCGCGTTGAGCGCGAAGCGATCGAGATACAGCAAAATCGCCATCGCGATCGACAATCCCAGCACGCCATAGCGCACACGCGTCGCGCGCGGCGGTGGCAGGTCGATGTTCTTCGCGGATTCAGGCGGGGCGTAAACGGCAGGCTCGGTGGTAGGCATGCCGAAGTGTAGCCGGAAATCGCCCGACAATGCAAAACGGATTTCCCGCGCCGGCCGCAAGCCAGTGGCACTGAGGCAGAGATGCCAATGTTGCGATCCGCTGCCGCCAGGACATAAACTCTTTGACGTGGATCAAAGCTGGCGGCCGCTGCCCTGCCACATGAAATGCGTTGGGAACACCATTCGAAGGGCAAGCAGCACACAATCGAAGTCACGCCATCTGCGTATCAGAACATTTACTTAAATCATTCACTGGCGACGCAAACCCACAGGTGAAGCGACCAATGCCTGGCAGTGGACAGCAGCTTCCCAACGAACGTGAACGCGTCACTCAGGCGTGCGAAACGGCTCGACGATAGGATTGGGACGGATTACTCGCCTGGGCGACCGCCTCGTCGTGATGTACCAATTCTCCTCGCAAGCCTTCCAGGACTCGCAATATGAAATCTTCCCTTCATGGCACCTACGTCATCGATATCGAGGAAACCGCAAAGCTCTGGGGGAGGCAGTCCGCGAGCGATTACGGAGTGAAAGAAGGCTACAGCGAGGCGCTACAAGTCGCATTCGCAAAGCGTCTGGAAGCACTGCCCGATCTCCGCCTGACCATCAACGACAAATACCTGCTGGTGACGTCTGCCGAAGGCGAGGATCCGTGCCCGCTCCTGTCCGATCCTTCGGACAACACCACACTCCGCATCAATTGGCTCAGCTTACCTGTTTCCTTTGAGGTCAACGAAGTCGCGCCGGACTGTTTTCATTTCGATTCGCCCAATCACCAAATCTCCAAGACCATCTGGCGTCGCTTACCTCGCGCGATCGATGAATAGACATTGCGTTCGCGGCGCAGCGCTCGACAATCCCAGCTTGTCAAAGTACACCGCCTGACCCGTTTCTCAGAGGTCAGCGCATCGACCGCTCACTAATGCAGGCTCTCACGGTGCCATTCGACCTGCTGGCTGGTGTCGTCAAAGAACAAGTTGAGATAGCCGGGATCGCCAATGCGCAAGTTGGTGTCGTCCCCATGAGATCCATACAGGGATAGCGGCGTTTCCTCGTTCATCCACGGATAGGACACCTCAATCGCCGGAATCATCCCCGCAAACCCGGCAATGAATCGCCCTGTCACTTGCGGCGGCGGCTCGGAAAACCACAACGGACATCCACCCACCTTGGTCAAACCGTATCGCGATACGCTGTAAAGAGCTAGTTCGCGATAGAAGGGATGCTTATCCAAGATGACGCTTGGAACAACGTCTGTCAGACCACGGATGACCAACGCCGTGTCAACATAATCGACCGTGCGATAAGAACTCCCATAGCATTGCGGAAAAACAGGCGGCTTCGATGGCTCACTACTGAGT
>JAEZGD010000740.1 GCA_023417165.1 Planctomycetota bacterium | reverse complement strand
TAGCTGCGCTGCCTATGCGCGCCCGCTGCCGCCAGGGCGATAGCAGTGCCGTCAGAGCCAGGACGTTGTTTCGGTCCTCGACATGGTGAAAGGAATCGCCAGTGCCTCAACCGAAGTTGCGTGTGTATTACGGCAACGATGCCGAAGTGACTCTTCACTCGAGTGCGGCCCCGTTGCCGGAAGCGGAACAAGTGACCGTGTCCCTGGGGGACGTGTTTCCGCTATTGGCCGAAGCGGCGCGCAGTCGTCGCGCTTGGCTGTCCGATTTTTCTGACGATCAGATTACGATCTCGCAGGATCTGTACGAAGTGATCGTCGCCTATCAGCATTATCGCCGTCCGGTACCCAAGGCCGCCTAAGCAGCGAATGCCTTCAGGACCACACAAAGCCCGGGAGACCGGGCTTTCTTTGTGCGCGGTGCTTTTAACGAACGAGATGGCACGCGAAGCCGCTACGGCGCGAAGCAGGCGAATTTCTTTCCTCCGAATCATTGCTTGGCGGCTTGGCGTGACAGATGAACACAGTCGCCATCTTGAACACGTCGATGCTGCCAGCGGCTCACATCCCGCCGAGACTTTCCACGCGCGGAGCGAGTGGCCTACTTTGGCGCGTCGCTGTTGGTTCCTCTGCGTATAATGAAATGCAAGTCGCGGGCGCACCATGTTCCTCTTCTGGAGATTGCCGTGAGCGAGGCCCAACCTGGCAACCAACCGACCACGTCGCCGGACGATCTGTTTCGCACCACTGAACCCAGCGTCGACACCGCGCAGGCGGAATCTCGTCGCGGTCAAATCGACGACCTGATTCAGCAAATCAAGGACTCGGCCGACAAGCTGGCCGCCGATGGTTCGTCGCGCGGCGATTTAAAGATTCTTAGCCGCACGCTACGCGAGCTGCGCTACGCTTTCAAAGTCTTTTCGCCTTATCGCTCGCGGCGCAAGGTGACGGTCTTTGGCTCGGCGCGCACCAAGCCGGACGATCCCACTTACATTCAGGCGGTCGATTTCGGCCGCAAAATGGCCGAGAACGACTGGATGGTCGTGACCGGAGCGGCCAGCGGCATCATGGAAGCCGGACATGTCGGCGCGGGGCGCGAGAACTCGATGGGGCTGAACATCATGCTCCCGTTCGAGCAGTCGGCCAACCCAATCATCAACGGCGATCCGAAGCTGGTGCACATGAAGTACTTCTTCACGCGCAAGCTGATGTTCGTCAAAGAGTGCGACGCCGTAGTCTGCTTGGCGGGTGGCTTCGGTACGCTCGACGAAGCGATGGAAGTGCTGACGCTGCTGCAAACCGGCAAGCGCGATATGGTTCCTGTCGTGCTGCTGAACGCGCCAGGCGACAACTATTGGGAACATCTGCACCAGTTCATTCTCGATCAGCTCTTGGCCAAACGCATGATCAGCCCAGAGGACCTTAGCCTCTACAAAGTCACCGACGACGTCGATGCAGCGGTGCGCGAAGTGCTGGATTTCTTTCGCGTCTATCACAGCATGCGTTACGTGCGCGACCGCCTGGTGCTGCGGATGCAAGAGCCGCTGACGCCGAAGCTGTTTAGCGCGATTCGCCAGGAGTTTTCCGACATTCTCGCGCCCGGAGGGCAATTCGAAACCGGCTCGGCATTGGATGCGGAACTCGATGAGCCGGATCTGGCGCACTTGCCGCGGCTGTACTTCGCGTTCAATCGCCGCAGCCTCGGTCGCTTGCGCCAATTGATCGACTGCCTGAATCGCGGCTACGTCACGCTCGAAGCCGCCACCAGTCCCAGCGAAGCCAAAGACGAACCGTTGCCGGAGGAGTGAGTTGGTTCTTGGCCATTTGCCACTTGTTATTGGTTGGCAACAAACAACCAATGTCAAGTGGCCAAGAACAAATGGCTAATCATCACTCGCACGTTCGAGTTGCCAGGCGATGATCTCCTTCTTGGCTTGCTCGCGGCTTTCGAGCGAGAGATGAACTTCCTCGCCATCTTTCAGGCGATGCAGCGTGACGGCGCGGCTGAACGGATCGGGCAGGCACACCGTCGCGCGTGACGCGCCGAGTACCTTCAGGCGATCTTCGCGCACCACCACGGCGGTCCCTTCGTCGATGCCGATGCCGAGTTGCGCTTGATGCTTTTCGAGCACGCCGAGCAAGCGTTCGAGCCGATTGCGCTGCGAGAAGTGCTGATCGACCACGCAGTGCGCGAGCAGGCCAAGCCCTTGATCGCACACCGCTTCGGTCGAAGTGCCGTGGCGGATCATGCAACTTGAGACGATCGAAGCGCCAGCCGAGGTGCCACCGACGATGCCGCCGCGTTCGAGTACGCCCTTGAGTGCGGCTTCTGTTTTGGTGCCGTTATATAGCGTCGCCAGTCGGCCTTGTGAACCGCCGCCAATCCACACGCCTGTGGCGCGCTCGAGCGGCGCGGCGAACGCGTCGGTATCGGCTTCGTCGCGCGACTTGGCATCCAGAAACGTAAACGATGCGACGTTGTAGCCGAGCCAACCACTGTAACGCGTGCGAATTGCCTCGGGATTGGCGAACTCAATGGCGGAAGGAATCAGCACCAGATGCGCGTTTTCACCCCCTGCCAGGCGAATGAACTCGCGATAGACGTCTTCCGACATGCGACCGCCGCCGCACAGCATCAGCGAGCCGGGGGTAGCGCACATGCCGAGCGGATTCTCAGGCGATTGCGCGCGGGCGCTCGACCACGACCCTGCCAAGAGCAGCAGAGCCCATACCACCCGATCTTGCCAACGAATGCCAAGCATGATGCAAATTCTCCGAGCGAATCTGGCAGTGTTTATTTCTGCGCTGAGTGGACTTCTAATAGTGTACGCCGCAGGCAAGCCCTGTCGGTTGCTAGCGGCTGCCCTCGTCGGTGGCATGAACTAGACTGGACGCGTTCGCGATTGACAACCGGATGACATCTGGCGAGAGGCCCTTCATGCAATCGATTCGTATGTCTTCGCTCTCGCGGCGCCAATTTGTGGCGACCACTGCCGGGCTCGCGCTGACCGGACTTGCTGGACGCGCAGGGGCCAAGGAGGTCGCCTGGCTGACTGACGTGCAACGTGCGCCTCAGGCAATCCCCGCCGGGGGGCCGAAGCTTTCACCTTTGTTAGTCGACCAGCAGGGTGCTGCCATCACGACACGCGCCGCCTGGGAAGCGCAGCGCGAGCGCTTGTTGCAGACATGGCAAAAATTCTTAGGCGAATTAGATGCCAAACGCGTCACCTCGCCGAAATTGAAAGTGCTGGCTGAAGAAGAAGTCGAAGGCGTGCTGCGTCAGCGCGTGCAGTACGATGTGGAACCGGGTCTGTCGACCGAAGCCTATTTGTTGCGTCCGGCCGCGAAGCCCGAAGCGAAACGCCCCGGCGTGGTGGTCTTTCATTCCACAGTGGCCACCTC
>JAEZGD010000019.1 GCA_023417165.1 Planctomycetota bacterium | reverse complement strand
ACCCCGGACTGAGGCGTCCCGCAGGGGCACCCTGCAGCAAGCGGATTAGCAAATACGTAGACAGGGACGCCTTGGGCTCCGCGCTCGTCCTCGCGTCATAGGCTCACGTGTCGGCGATCCAGGTGAGAAAGGGTTGGTCGTCGACATTGCGCCCGCTTACCACAACAACAAGGTCACCTTCGCCATCCAAGCTGACAACGCGAGTTAACAAGGCAGCCGTCGCAATCGCGCCCGAGGGTTCGGTGCGGAGCCCATGGTGGTCGTACAGCCACTTCATGGCTTGGCGCGTATGCTGATCGGTAATCGCCACCGCCTGCTGTACGTGCTGTTGCAAGATGGGCCAGTTATGCTCGCCCACATCATAAGAGAGTAAGCCATCGCAGATACTCGTCGGTCGCTCGAGGCGCGTGCGCGTCCCAGCCGCAAGCGAGCGCGCGAAGTCATCGGCGCCCGAAGGTTCAACCGCGATTAATTGAGCCTGCGGGAAGTTGGCCGCGAGCGGCAAAACATGCCCCGCCATCAGCCCACCGCCGCTGACCTGGCAAAGAAAGTGCGACAAACCACGCTGCTGGCGCTGCAATTCGAGGGCAATTTCGAGGCCTCCCACGCCGTTGCCCGCGATCACATCGGCGTCGTCATAGGGCGAAGCCTGCACCGCGTCTTCATGCTCGGCAATTTCACGCGTCAAGTGATCGCGTTGGCCGGTCTCATGGTCGCGGGCGATGTCATAGGTACGAATTTCGGCTCCAAAGGAGCGCGTGAGCGCGAACTTCACCTGCGGAGCAGTATCCGGCATCACAATGATCACGCGTTTACCGAACGTCATCCCGGCGAATGAAATGCCTGAGGCGAAGTTGCCTGACGAATGTGCCGCGACGGGACGCGCGCCAATGCGCTCTAAGTTGTTGGCCATCCAGTTGAGCGCGCCCAGCACTTTGAACGAACCGACCGGCGTCCAGCCATAGTCCTTCAACCACACACGGCGACTAGCAGGCAAGCCTAACTCGCGCTCTAGCGCATAAGAACGAACCAGCGGCGCAGGCGAGAGGTGCTGATGAATGACTCGAGCCGCAGCTTGCACATCGTCGTTCGTGGCGATTCTGACGGTCATGCAACGATACTTCCCAGCAACAAAAAGAAAATGTTCGTAAGCCCACTCACCATTCGAGTGGCAAAAAACGCGCGAAGTCCTCGAATCTACCGCCCTGAGGAAGTAAAAGCCATCCGCAACGCAACAGGTTTCCGGGAATGAGGTTGCATTGCGCATGCGTTTCGGAAAAACTTAGGAGGTACGCATCCCCGCCTTTGTCCCGCCCCCCTTTCTTGAGCCTGCAGGACTATGCGTCCATATCGATTACTGCTTCTCACCTGCTGTCTCGTTGGCCTCCTGCTAGCGCTTGCACCTGCGCCGCGTGCAGATGAACCCACGGCCGAGCAAATTCGTTTCTTCGAGACGAACGTCCGTCCAATCTTCGCCGAGCATTGCATCAAGTGCCACGGCCCCGAGACGCAGTGGTCGAACTTTCGTTTGGACTCGCGCGCCGCCTTGTTGAAGGGAGGCGATTTTGGCGAGGGTGCCATCCCTGGCAAGCCGGAAGAAAGCTTGTTGATCAAAGCCGTCCGCCAGGTGGACGAAGAACTCTCGATGCCTCCCAAGGGCAAGTTAACGGATCGCCAGATTGCGGACCTGGAAACTTGGGTTCGGCAAGGTGCGCCATTTCCCGCTGCGGAAACGGCCGAAGCTCAATCGCGGTACCGCAACCCAAAGCACTGGGCCTTTCAGCCGGTCGTCGCCCCGCCGCCGCCCGCCGTTAAGGATACCGGTTGGGTTCAATCGCCGATCGATAACTTTATCTTGGCGAAGCTGGAAGCGGACGGGCTGGCTCCCGCGCCAGTTGCCGACAAGCGCACACTCATTCGTAGGGCGACGTTTGATCTCACCGGCTTGCCACCCACTCCAGCCGAGATTGACGCCTTCTTGCAGGACGATCATCCCCAAGCCTTCGCGCGCGTCGTCGAGCGATTGTTGAACTCGCCGGCTTATGGCGAACGTTGGGGTCGGCATTGGCTGGATGTCGCGCGCTATGCCGATTCGAACGGGCTGGATGAAAACGTCGCTCACGGCAACGCCTGGCGTTATCGCGACTATGTGATTAACGCCTTCAATGTTGACAAGCCGTATCGCGAATTCGTCCACGAACAGATCGCGGGGGACCTGTTACCCGCCAGCACCGACGCCGAGCGCCGCGAACAGTTGGTTGCCACCGGCTTTCTAGCGATCGGTCCCAAAGTGCTGGCCGAGCCCGACGAGTCGAAGATGGAAATGGACGTCATCGACGAGCAACTCGATACGCTCGGCAAAGCGTTTCTCGGACTGACGCTCGGCTGCGCTCGCTGCCACGATCACAAGTTCGACCCGATCGATACAGCCGACTACTACGCTCTGGCGGGCGTGTTCAAAAGCACGCGCACGATGGAGTCGTTCAAGAAGGTGGCGAAGTGGCACGAGAATGTTTTGCCCGACGCCGAGGCGCAGGCCAGCGACGCCGCTCACAAGCAACAGGTTGTTGAAAAGAAGGCAGCAATCCAAACCTTGATCGACGAAGCGACCGCCACGGTCAAAGCCAACGCCAAGCCAGACGAGACGTTGCCTGAGAAGCTCGAACCACTCTTTCCTGCTGAGACGCAAGCGCAACTCAAGCAGATGCGCGAAGCGCTGGCCGCTTTTGAAAAGTCCGCTCCGGAAATGCCCACGGCGATGGGTGCGACCGAGTTCACGGTCTCCGACGTCGCCATCCACATTCGCGGTAGCCACCTGAAACTCGGTGACGTGACCCCGCGGCGCGTCCCGGTAGTGTTCACGTCGGTGCAAACACCCGAGTTTACCACTAGCCAAAGTGGACGGTTGGAACTGGCACAATGGTTGACCGATGCGAAGCATCCGTTGACTTACCGCGTGCTGGTCAATCGGGTTTGGCGTTGGCATTTCGGCAAAGGCCTGGTGCGCACGCCGGATAATTTTGGCATGCTGGGCGATGCTCCCACACATCCCGAATTGCTCGACTGGCTGGCGCAGCGGTTTGTCGAAGATGGCACTTCGCTCAAGGAACTGCACCGGCTGATCATGCTTTCGAGTGTTTATCAGCAAAGCAGCATCCCGACTGTCACAACTGCTGAGCGCGATCCAGAGAATCGCTTATGGGGACGCGCTGAAGTCCATCGCTTAGAAGCCGAAGCGGTGCGCGACGCGCTGTTGGCCGTCTCTGGCGAACTTGATTCAACGCTCGGTGGCTCGCTACTCACCGTCAAGAACCGCGCTTACTTCTTCGACCATACGTCGAAGGATCTGACTACGTACGCCACGGCGCGCCGTTCGGTGTATCTGCCGGTCGTACGCAACAATCTGTATGACGTCTTTCAACTGCTGGATTTTCCGGACGCTGCGGTGACCAATGGCGATCGCGCCACGACCACCGTCGCCCCGCAAGCGCTGCTAATGCTCAATAGCGATCTCGTCGCCCAGGCGAGCAGCCGGCTGGCCGAGCAAATTCAAGCGCATGCCCCTGAGAACCAAGTGCGGCTTACAAAGCTGTATGCGCTGGCCTATGGTCGAGAGCCGTCAGCCGACGAACAAGCCGCTGGCGAGCAGTTTCTCAAGCAGGTCGAGCAAACCTTGCAAACGTCCGAGCCCGACGCCACCAAACGCACGCAGCTGGCCTGGGAAACATTGTGTCACGTCATTCTGGCCGCGAACGAATTCATTTACGTGAGATAAGCATGCCTGCAGAGTTTTCGCGACGTCAGATGCTGCGTCAATCCGCCGTGGGCTTCGGTTCGCTGGCGCTGGCTTCGCTTTTGTCCCAAACCGGTCAGGCCGACCAAGCCAATCCGTTGGCTGCCAAGCCAGGACACGTACCAGCGCGCGCTAAACGGATCATTTTTCTGTTTATGAAGGGCGGACCCTCGCACGTCGACACCTTCGACCCCAAGCCGCTCCTAGATCGCGACGACGGCAAGCCCTGCCCCATTGCCAAGCCCCGCGTGCAGTTCGCCGCCACTGGCAA
>JAEZGD010000004.1 GCA_023417165.1 Planctomycetota bacterium | reverse complement strand
CGCAGGATGGTGCCGTCGCCGCCGAAGACAATTGCCAAGTCAGCTTCGACGCTGGCGAGGTCGGCTTCGTACTCCAGATCCGAAAGGACGATCTCGGCCGTCTTGGCAATATCCGGAGTCAAGCGCGCGACCGCTTCGCGCACGTAGGGGCGATCGCCTGCGCCGAGGATTAGCACACGGGGGCGGTCGATCGGTTGCGCCGGCCAAGGCGCAGGGCGTGGTGTCGCGTCGTCGATGCTCATGCCCCCGATCATAGGCCCCGCAGTGGCCGTTTCCAAGTCCGGCTATTCGGCGGGCCAGGTGACCTTTTCCGCCAGATCGGGCTTTAGCAGGTGCTCGTCGGTTTCGCCGCCGTTGTCGATCAAATCATTGCCCAGGCAATACAGCAGCGCGGAATCGGCCTGCGGCAAATAGCGCACCGGCTGGCCATCGTAAGGATCGGTTGGGGCGGCAGCTAAGAAATCTGGCACTAGTTCGTCGAGCGTCGCTGGCAGCTTTTTATGCTTGAGACGGTAACGTCGTAGGCCCAGGCTGACCAATGTCATGTTACGCGTCGCGACGGCGCGGGCCTCGGCAAACATCGACGATTCAAGCATGGAAACTAGCTCTGGGGCTGTGGTCCGGCTCGCCGGATACAACAGCCTGGTTCGAAACGGATGGGCGGTTAAAAACGTTTCTATTTCTTCTTCGATGTCGGCGATGGCGTGGATAGCCTGTGGCAGCGGTTGCTGCGTGGCTTCATAAACGTCGTTCAGCGCCGCAAGTCCCAAGGCGGCGTCGCGCGGCCGGAAAATGCCACGCAGGTCCCGCGAGGTCACGATGTCTTCGCTTGGGATCTTGTCTGCCATCGCCAAGATGTCTTCGTCATCTCCTGGAAAACGACCTTTGGTATGATAAATCTGATAAATCCGCGCGCGTTCGCCGAGCGCTGCGAGGGCCAGTTGTGGATGCGGATCAAAGGCGCGTATTAATGCCTGCAAGCGCGCTAGTTCGTCGTCGGTATAGGCGTGATGAGCCGCCAGGCGTTGCACGTCGCTCAGCACTACTCCAAAGATCGCGACGCGGATCAGCATCGAAATGCCGTCGGGTTCATTAGCTAGCGTTTCGGCAATTGCCAGTCGAGCTTTTAGATTGCGAAACGCGGGCTCGAAATCTGGCTCCCTCGCCAGCAGTTCGAACTCCATGGTCAAAAACCGCAGCCCTGCACGTGTCTGTTGAGGAGTATCTGAAAAATCGAAAACACGGCGAAAGTTACGGGAAAATCGTACTTCGCCGGACTGCTCGGCTACGGCATAGATCTGATCGAGGGTCGCGCGATGCTGCTCGATGAACGCCTCCATCTGCGCACGCAGTTCCTCCGGCAATGGCTCGCTGATAGGAGGAACTTTGGCAATGCCGAGTACCGGCAAGTCACGCGAGCCTTGCGAAAATTCCCGCGTACTGCAAGGCGCTAGTGCCTGCCGCCATGCGCTCGTCAAATCCTTGGTGCCTGCGGGGACGCGATGCCACTGCTCCAGCTCGTCCGTGGTGAGCGGCTGTCCTGCTGTGCGCTGCACTTCCGCCGCCAGCGCCGCTTTGGCTTGCATTTGAAAGGTGTAATACGCGGCGATCGCCAGCAAGCCAATCGCCGCCAGCACCATACCCAGCATGCGCAGCCAAGAACGCTTGCGAGTTTGGGGCGGCGAAAGATCGATCGAAGCATCATCGGTATTCATGCCCCGATCATAGAGTTCAGACGCGCCCGTTCCAAGTGCGTACTCAGTGCAGGATGAAACATGCGCGAGGGGCGCCGCTACTTTCGCGGAGCCAAAGGCGACTTCGTCAGGAAGTCGAGGACCTTCAGCGTTTGCTGGGGATCAAGCCGATACTCGGTCCCCTCCCCTTCATAGAATCCATAGCGCTCGATCATGAAGGGAACGAGCAGGCCATAGTGCAGCGATTGGTTATTGTCGAGATTGGTGACCTGGGCGTTGGAGCCGCTCTTGGTGCCGTCGAGAAAGGGCGAGAGTTGAAAGCCGCGCGTGTGCTGCACCTTCACGCGATAACGCCGCCCGTGATAGCGAAATTCCGCCGGTTTGCCTGGGGCTTCTAAGTGGTCGGCAATCGCCCCCAGGGCGTGCAAATGCCGGGCGATTTGCTGATGCGTCAGGCCATGCTGATCGACCACCAAGGCGTTGTCTTTCGCTAGTACGTCCACCAGCTTCTCGTCTTTGCCGAGGAAGCCGGCATCGGAACCGTGTTCCACTTTCGCGCCGGGGCGCATGTCGGCTTCGAGGTCGGCGATGGACCGCCCGGCGATTTCGCGAAGGCCTTTGATCAATTCGGTACTGTTTCGTCCGCCGACGATAAATCCCGTCTTGGCGTCCTTGCTGGGCTTGACCGGCGGCAGGCCGTACTTCGTCAGATCGAACTGGGTATAGTCCGGCAGATCGACCGCGGCGCCGCTGCGAGCGCAAGCCAGCACGCTAGCGCAGGCGAGCAACGAAAACTGCCGTCGAGAGCAAGTGGACATGAGAAGCCAACTCCCAACAAGAATTGCGGTGCGTTCTCGTTGGGACGCGCGAAGTCGTGCGAAAGTTCCACTACTTTTTAGGTGTCGGCAGCAGCATCTCTTCGGCGATGTCGGGTTCCGCTAGCGGTAGACTGGTCAACCCGTTGTCATCGACTCGATCTCGGCCGACGCTGTAAATGGTTACTTTCTGCGCGTCCACCAGCATCAGGAGCGGTTGGCCGGTGTACGGATCCAGGGGAACTTCCGGCAGGAAGTCGGGGACCAAGTCGGCCAGCCTTTGCGGCGGCTGGCCATGTTGCAGGTAATAACGTCGCGCGGCCAGCGTCGCGTCCAAGCAGCGGCGCGTTGATTCATAACGACCGATTGCATTTGCGCACGCGGTGAGGGATGGCAACAGCGACGCGGTGCCTGCAAACCGCATTTCGTTGATCGTACCGAGTTGTCCGCTGGTCTGCTGTCCCTGCTCGGCTTGCAGCCTGGCAGCGGCATCGAAGAGTTGAGGAAATGGCTCGCGCGAGGCCTCCAGCATTTTGAATAGCGAGGCGAGCGCATAAGCGCAGTCTTCAGGGCGACTGACCTGAGTGACATCGTTAGTCGTTTCGACTGGTGCGAAAACGATTTGGTCAGGATCGATCATCAGGCCCAATTTCTGGTGAAACGCCTGATAACACATGGCGCGCTCGCCTAAAAAGGCGGCGGGCAAATCGCCTTGCAGGTCGATGTTGCGGAGCATTTGTTGCAAGCGCGCCAGTTGCTCGTCGTTCAGCCGATCAGTCGCCGCCAACGCGCGAATGTCATAAACGCTAACGCTCTGAATCGCGATCCGCACCAGCAGATCAATGACGGTGGGATGGCCGCGCAGCGTCTCGCCAATGGCAAAGCGGGTTTCCAAGTTCGCCAAGGCGGGCTCCAGATCCGCCTCGCGCGCGAGGATTTCAAATTCCAAATCGAAGGCGCGGATTGTGCTGCGCAACGCCTGGATATCGCCAAGGAATGCATCCAAGCTACCACCAAATTCGCGAGGGTACCGCACTTCGCCATCCTGTTTGGCGGCGAAACGCACCGCCGCCATCAGTGGCTGTTGCAATTGCAGCCAGGCGCGGATCGCCTCTTCATCGGCCGCTGGCAGCGGTTGACCGACCCAAGGTAACGCCCCGCCCGTGCCCACAATCGGCAGCGCTTTGGCGGAAGCACTAAAGGCTGGCGTTTCGAAGGGGCGAATCGCATCGAGCCAAAGCTGCGTGATGTCCCGTTTTCCCTCCGGCACCTGATGCCAGGCGGTCATCTCGGCCGTGGTGATCGGCTCGCCGGCGGATTCGATCTTAACCAGCTCTTCGCGCAACAGCGCTCGCCCATGTGCGAGCCAGGCGATATAGAGCGCCACCGGCGCAAGCATCGCGAGCAGCACCAGGCCAAAGATCATGCCCCACATCAGCCTGCGCGCCGAACGCTTGCGCACGAGCGACTCGTGATAGTGCGCGGCGACTTGCTCGGCAGTGGGAGCTTCAGGCGTGGCGGCCATAGATGCGTCTCGCGACTAGTTAGGGGGCTTCTGACAGCTTGATCTCAATCGCAATATCCGGCTCTTGTCGCGGTAGTTGGCAAGTCCCGCCATCGTCGACCAGGTCTTTACCAATGCTATAGATAGTCAGCCTATCATCTTGAACTAACATTCGCAGCGGCTGACCATCGAACGGATCGATCGGCATTTCCGGCAGGAAGTCGGGGATGAGTTCCGCGAGCGTCGGCGCGGGGCGATGATGCCGAAGCTGATAACGCTCCATCGCGAGCGCCGTATCGAGAACTTGACGCAGGGCTTCGTTTTGCCCCATCGTCTGCGCATAAGCGTGTAGACTGTTGAGCCAATCCACCGAGACCTTGTAGCGCACTTGCTGGAGTTGCACCGGACCTTCGAACCGTGGTTGCATTTCCTGCTCAAGGTCACGCAGGCTGGCTAACATGGTCGGCAACGGTGTGCGCGAAGCCTCGAGCGCGCGGGCGAGCATCGCCAGCGACAGCGCGCAATCCTCAGGTCGGCGAATCTGGCTGATGGCATACGACGTCTCGCGCGGCGGCACGTCCAGACCATGCAGATCGGGCACGAAGCCCAGATCGTGATGGAAGAGTTGGAACTGCAAGGCCCGCTCGACGAGAATCGCATCGGGTAAACTGTCCTGGCCGGTAATGCTGCGCAATAAACGCTGCAAGCGGGCCATCTCCTCGTCATTCAAACGGTTCGCGGCTACGAGCCGGCGGATGTCACGCATGACATAGGTATGCAAGGCGTTGCGAAAGTGGCCATTGATAAGCGATCGTTGCTGCTTCAACGTATCGGCGGCCGCTAAACGCGTTTCAAGGTTGACGAACGCAGCAGACAGGTCGGCTTCTCGCGCTTGCAGTTCAAATTCCAAGCA
Source organism: Planctomycetota bacterium (assembly GCA_023417165.1). Lineage (GTDB taxonomy): Bacteria > Planctomycetota > Planctomycetia > Pirellulales > Pirellulaceae > JAEZGD01. The sequence goes on along the minus strand of JAEZGD010000004.1, from coordinate 2,805 downwards.
AAGCACGCGCGTCACTTCACGCAGCAGCCCCAGCTCGTCGACGGGCGCCATCAGGCCGTGGCGAAAGTCAAACGCATAACGCACTTCGCCAGGTTGCTGAGCGGCATGCCTGACTTGTGCCAATGCATCGCGATGCGATTGCAGAAACGTGTGAATTAATTGTTCGTCTGCGGTCGCCAGCGGCTGATCGAGCGGAAGTTCGGTCCAACCTGTTCCAACGATAGGGACACCGCGGCGAGTCGCCTTGTACTGCGGCGTGTCGAACGGTGCTAGCGCATCCAGCCACACTTGCGTAAGATCGCGCGTTCCGGCGGGCACTTTGTACCACGCCTGCATTTCGGCAGTCGTGAGCGGCTGGCCAGACTGCTTAATCGCGTCGAGTTCCTGCTTGAGTAACGCTCGGCTCCGCATTTGCCAACCGGCATAAAAGGCACCAGGCAAGAGCAACAATACCAGCACAAACGCCAGTCCCACACCCCACATCAGGCGTCGCGCCGATCGCTTGCGCTCGAGCGACTGGTGATAGTGCGCCGCAACTTGCTCGGCGGTGGGTGCTTCGAGGTCGGCGGCCATGGGCGCGTCCTCTGTGAGGTTTACTGTGCGGCGGGGAGTTTGATCTCGACGCCGATGTCGGGTTCTTGCTGGACGGGATCAAATGTGCCGCCGTCGTCGCGCCGGTCGCGGCCGATGCTATAGATCACCAGCTGGTCGTGTTGGACGAGCAGGCGTAGCGGCTGGCCGTCATAGGGATCGATGGGGACGCGCGGCAAAAAGTCAGGCGTTAGATCGGCGAGCGTCTGCGGCAACTTGTCGTGCTTAAGGTGATAGCGCCGCGCGGCCAAGGCGGCGTCGGTCAGATCACGCAACACCTCGCCGCGACCGTCGGCCACAGCGATAGGGCCTAACGCGGGGAGCAATGTCCGCGTCATGGCATAGCGAAGGCGAGACACGATCGATTGGTCGGCCACCAATTGTTCCAGGGTAGCTTGACAATCCTCGCTCGCCTTTAAAAAGTCCGGCAAAGGCTGCTCGGCAGCAGCGTGCAATTCTGCAAGGAACTTGAGGGAAACCGCGCAGTCTTCGGGGCGATTGACCTTGCGAACATCGTGCGACGTTTCGAAGTATTCATCGGTCGCAACATCAAGATTCGGTACGAACGCAACGTTGAGATGGTACGCGTGATAGCAAGTGGCACGCTCACCAAGTATCGCGTCGCCCATTTGGCCGTGTATATCGATCTTGCGCACCAGCTCTTGCAGCCGGGCGAGTTGTTTGTCGCTCAGGCGATTGGTGTCGGCCAGTTTGCGAATGTTCTTCAGGACGGTGCTATGCGTGGCAACGCGGATCAGCACCGAGACAATAAAAGGCTCGTGACGCACCGTCTCGCCCGCGATAAAACTGGCTTCCAGGTTTTCAAAGGCGGCTGTTAAATCGTCCTCGCGAGCGAGGATTTCGAACTCCAGCGCCAGCGCACGCACAACGATGCGAATATGTTGAGCCTCAGGCAGAAGCGTGAAGATTCCGCCGCGAAAGTCGCGGCGATAACGCACTTCGCCTGGCGTGCGCGCCGCGGCATACACGCCTGCGAATTGGGCTTGATGTAGCGTGAGCCAATCGCGAATCGCCTGCTCGTCTTGGGCGGGCAACGGTTGATCAAGAGGGGGCGGCTCGACCTTATTAGTTCCGACGAAGGGTAAATGCAGGCACCCTTTGTTGAACTCCGGTGTATCGAACGGCGCAATTGCGGCGACCCAAATGTCAGTGATGTCCGGCGTGCCTGCGGGCACCTTGTAGTATTCGGCCATTTCGGCGGTGGTGATCGGTTGGCCAGCCGCTTTGATCTGAGCCAGCTCCGCCCGCAGTAGCGATCTGCCGCGGGCGTTCCATGCCAAAAAGAGGAGCAGTGGCGTGCACACGATCAACAGGCCAAAGCCAATCAAAAGGCTCCAGATCAGCCGCACGCCGCGGCGGTGTCGCTGCCGCGATTGCTGGTGGTGGCCGGCGATCGCCTCGGGGGCGGGAACTTCGGGAAGAGACGTCATGTCGAAGCCTGTAACGGTTACTTGGCGGCGGGCAGCTTGATCTCGATGCCGACGTCGGGCTCCTGCTTGACGGGATCAAAGACGCCGCCGTCGTCGCGCCGGTCGCGGCCGATGCTATAGATCACCAGCTTATCGTCCTGGGTGAGGAGTCGCAGCGGTTGACCATCGAACGGATCGATCGGAACACGCGGCAAAAAGTCTGGCGTTAAATCGGCCAGTGTTGCCGGCGGCTTGCCATGTTTGAGTTGATAGCGCCGCACGGCCAACGCGGCGTCGGTCAAATCACGCCAGGCCTCGCCGCGCGCATCGGCCGCGCCGGCTGCGCCGATGGCGGGAAGGAGCATCATCGTCATCACATAGCGTAGGCGAGTGATGGGCGATCCATCCGCCATTAATTGTCTAAGTTCGGCGTCGAACTGATCGGTGGCATGCAAAAAGCCCGGCATCGGCTGCTCGGCGGCATCGTGCATTTGCGTGAGGAGCTTCATCGCCATCGCGGCGTCTTCGGGACGCTTGACATGGCGAACGTCGTGCGAGGTCTCGCGGGCGTCGGCTTGCAGGTTGTTGGGATCCGGCACAAAACCAAAGTTGAGATGAAACGCGTGGTACGACATCGCGCGCTCGCCGAGCATCGCGTCGTCCATTTGGCCATGAACATCGATCTTGCGCGCCAGGTCCTGCAACCGGGCGAGTTGTGCATCATTCAGTCGGTTGGTGGCGGCCAACTCGCGAATGTTATTCAACACGACGCCCTGCACAGCAA
>JAEZGD010000734.1 GCA_023417165.1 Planctomycetota bacterium | reverse complement strand
CGTCTCCACGGCATCGCTACCTGGCGGCGGAGTGATTCGTCATGCCGGCGACTTGGACGACCCGGACTTCAATAACGTGCACCTCGACATCACGCTGCACCTTCCGGCACGCTAGACGTCTTTTTGCTAACCGACTACTCCTTGGGCGCAACTTCGGCGCTGGTGCTCTTCGAGCGGCTTGCCAGGCGGGTGCCGGCGATGAGGGCGAGGGGGATGACAAGGAGGTTGGCGGCCTTGAACCAAGTGGGATAGGGGAGCATGGCGAGGTTGCTGACTAAGGCTAAGAGCATGAGCAGCCCGACGATCGCCGCGGAGTAGGTATTGCCAATTCTTCGCGCTGTCCAGGCGCTGGCGAGACCAGCGAAGCCCCAGGCCGGGACCACAACGGCCAAGATCCATGGCGGGTAGTGCTCAACGTGTGCACACATCTCCTCGGTCGTGCCCTTGAAGTCCGCAGGCAGGGGATACACTACGGCGCTGAAGGCCTCAACCGCGATTATCAGCAGCAACATCACGGCGAGTCCGGCCAGGATGGCCAAAATTGAGCGAAGAATGGCTTTCATAGGATTCGTTCCGTTCATCGAGGTCAGCGACTTTGGGTAGGCAAGGCGTTTCAACGCTGCTAAATGCTTACGGCGCTTCTTCAAGATTTAGCTGCCACGAAACGCCGTAGCGGTCATTGAGCCAAACAAACTTCGCGCTGAAGCCGTAGTTGCCTGGCGGCATCAGGATCCCACCGCCTTCCGAGAGCGCAGCAAACGCCTGGTCAAACTCGGCTTCGTCATCGCACTGTACAAACAGGGACGTCGACGGCGTGAACGTAAACGCATGCTTCGTAGGACTATCAATGCAGGCCATCTCATGCCCGGCCAGCTTGAAGGTGGCGTGCTTGACCGATCCCTTCGCGCCCATCTCGCCATCGCCATACTTTTCGATCGAACAGATCTCCGATCCTTTGAACAGCGTGGTGTAGAATTGCAGCGCCTCTTCAGCCTTGCCGTCAAACATCAGGAATGTAGAAATCTGTCGTGGCATGCCTGGTTCACCTTCTAATTCTTTCCACGTTGCGGAATGTATGCCAAGGATCAGTGCTTCTGAGCAATTTGGATGAGGTTGCCGCAGGTGTCGTCAAAGACTGCGACCGTCACCGGACCGAGCGCTGTCGGAGGCTGCGTGAATCGCACGCCTAAAGCGAGCAAGCGTTCGTACTCGGCTTGCACGTCATCGACGCCGAACGACGTGAACGGAATGCCGTCCTCGACCAGAGCGCGTTTGAACGGCCCGGCGGCCGGATGTTGATCTGGTTCGAGTACGAGTTCGACACCGCTGGCGTCCTCCGGCGAGACGACAGTCAGCCAACGAAATGGCCCCATCGGAATGTCTTCTTTCTTGGTGAAGCCCAGCACCTGCGTATAGAACTGCAAGGCCTTCTCCTGATCGTCGACCAGGACGCTCGTAACCACGATCTTCATGGAGCGCTATCCTTCTGAGGCGGTGTGAGCCAACGACTGACAATGACGTTCAGCGGCGTCGTATCTAGATAGTGGAACTTGTACCGCCCCTCGCGGCGCGTGCTGACCAGGCCAACAACTTCCAGCATTTCCAGATGCTGTGAGATCGCCTGGCGTGTGAGCGTCAGGTGGTGCTTCATCGTCAGCCGGGTGCAAATTTCAAATAGCGTCTGGCCATCGCGCTCGTGCAACACATCAAGGATTGCTCGTCGAGCGGGCGCGGCCAAAGCTTCAAACACGTCAGCCATAGCCGACTATAGGCAAGTCGCGACTTGCCTGTCAATCGAGCGCACTTTCGTGAGGCCGACCCACCCTGCATGCAGTTCACGACGATCGCAGGTAAATACCGCTGGCTGCGGTACTTGCGCAAGCGTGCAGCCCTACGAAAAACTCGCGCGATGCTGTCACAAATCTTGTTTCGCGTTCGTCCTTGATGCAGAACGGCGCTTAAGCCTTGGCGAGTAATCGCCAGCGAACCCCTTATGGAGGAATCATCATGTTCCGCACTCTGCTTGCCTTGGCGGTGGGAATTACGACAGGAATCGGTGGCATGGCGGTGGCCCATTACGACCACGACCATGAAGACGGCGAGATGGTGAGGATCCTCACCTCGCACGACATCCAAGAGAAACTGGACGGCAAAGACGCCAAGGTGACTGTCGTCGTGGTAACGATCGAACCGGGCAAGGCAGGCTTGTCGCATCGCCATCCAGGGCCGGGCTTCGTCTATGTGGCGGAAGGCGAATACGAACTCGGCATCGACGATCAGCCCACGAAGGTGTTCAAAGCTGGTGAGACATTCTACGAGCCGACAGGCTGCCTGCACCGCGTCTCGAAGAACCCAGCCGCCAAAGGCAACACGCGTTTGATCGCTTTCGTATTGCATCCGCGCGACGCGAAAGAGATCGCGGTGCCCGAGCATAAAAAGTAACAAACTCGCTCACCGGTCCGCAGTGGAGTTCGATTCGGAGTGATTCTAACAAGCCAGGAGATCAGTCATGAAAATCGTCGTGATTGGCGGCACGGGACTCATCGGAAAGAAGGTCGTCCAGAATCTGCGCCAGCAGGGCCACGAGGTAGTAGCCGCGTCGCCATCCTCGGGAGTCAACGCGCTGACGGGCGAAGGACTGAGCGCGGCCTTATCTGGCGCGCAGGTGGTGGTCGACGTGGCGAATTCACCTTCGTTCCAAGACGAAGCCGTGATGGAGTTCTTCGAGAAGTCTGGGCGCAATCTACTGGCGGCCGACGCCCACGCTGGCGTAAAGCATCACGTGGCGTTGTCGGTCGTCGGCACCGATCGCCTGCAGGCGAGTGGCTACTTCCGCGCGAAGCTCGTGCAGGAAGACTTGATCAAAAAGTCCGGGATTCCCTACACGATCGTCCGCGCCACGCAATTCTTCGAATTCGTGGGCGCCATCGCACAAGCAGGAGCCGACGGGCAAACCGTTCGCTTGCCGCCGGCGATGATGCAGCCCATTTTGGCCGACGACGTTGCCGCGGCGCTGGCCGACGTCGCCACTTCGCAGCCCCTGAACGCGACCATCGAACTTGCCGGTCCAGAAGCGATTCGCATG
>JAEZGD010000699.1 GCA_023417165.1 Planctomycetota bacterium | reverse complement strand
GTTTACGCTCGGCCGCGTCGACGAAGCGATTGCCGATCTCGAAGGCGCGTATCGCCTGACGGTGAAGACCGATCCTATCGCCGCTGCGAGGTTGATGCTCGATTCGTTGCGCGAGATGCAGCTGCCTTCTTCGCAGCCGCAAACCACGCTGCGGCTGCTATCGATGGCCTTTCTGGACTCGTCAGGCAAGCCCGTCGACTTCGCTTCGCTCAGCGATGACGATGCAGCGTTGAACGAACTGCGATCGCGCAAAGCGGAAGTCCTGTATAGCGCGCTGACGGTCATTCGTGCCAAGAAGACGCCCGGCATGATCGCGCCCATCGTGCAACTGGCGTCGGTCATGGATCAGGAATACCTGCTGCATGCCGCGCGCAAAGCAATATTGGCCAGCGCCGTTGAGGCTGATGGTGAAACGCTGACCGCGGCCGTCCGCTCGTCGCTGCCCCAAGCGGTGTATGTCGCGGCCGATGCGCTCGCTCGTGTCCAAGGCGAAGCGGCGCAAAGCACGCTGCAAGAACTGCTCGCAGGCGATAACGATCGGATTCGCTTGTCGGCCGCCAGTGGCATGCTCAACCTGGGCAACAAGGCCGCGCTGCCGGTGCTGGTCGCCTTGCTCGAATCGCGCGATGCCCGCGTCGCGACGCAGGCCAGCGGACTGCTGCGCAGTGTCAGCGGCAAAGCCATTGCGTTCAGCCCTACCGATGCAGAACTCAAGCAACAAGGCTTGGCCGCTTGGAAAACCTGGCTCGAAAAAGACTCCGCCGATGCCAAGTGGGACGTTCCGCTTACGGAAAGCCAGCCGCTGCTTGGCCGCACGCTGATTTGTTACTACTCGCAAAGCAAAGTCGAAGAACTCGACGAGAACAACAAGGTGGTTTGGACCGCACAGATCCAAGGCGTGTGGAGTGGGCAAGGCTTGCCCAACGGACATCGCCTGCTAGCGCTTTATGCGCAGCGCAAGATCGTCGAGTTGGATTCCAAGGGGCAAGAAATCTGGAGTATCGATAACTTGCCTGGCTCGCCATTCAACGTACGACGCCTCGAAAACGGCAACACCCTGGTGGCCTGTTCCGACGGTCAAAAGGTGCTGGAATTCAAACGCGATAAGAGCATCGCCTGGGAAGTGAACGTCACGGGGCGTCCGATGGACGCCATCAAGCTGGAGAACGGCAATTTGCTGGTGGCGCTCGCCCAGGGCAATCGCGTGGTGGAATTCTCGGTGAACGACCGCGGCGAAACCAAAGAAGTCTGGAGCGCCGATGGCTTGATGGGTGCGATGACTGTCGAGCGCCTCGAAAACGGCAACACGTTGGTGGCTTGTATGAACGGCGGTGCTCAAGGCGCCGGCATGGTCGTCGAAATCGACTCGCAAAAGAACCATCTGTGGAAACTGGACGGCCTGCGTAACCCTTACGATGCCCAGCGTTTGCCCAACGGCAACACATTGGTGACCGACCAGCAGCGCGTGCAAGAGGTCGACGCCAACCGCAAAGTGATCTGGCAACAGCAGCAATCCGGCAGCAGTTCGGCTCATCGCTTTTAATACGGTTGGCGCAGGGACGGAAAGGAGCACAGTACCAGCATGAAGCGCATCAAAAACATCGCGAATCTGACCCGTTGGGGAATCGCTGCGCTGTGCCTGACGTGGTTTTGCTGCGCAATGGCAAGCGCGCAGGATGCGGCCGAAAAGGAACGCTTCAAACGCGCGCTCGAAATCAAGGTGCGCGAGGCAGGAGCCGCTGCCGAAGAAGCGGCCAAGGCTGTCGAAGCTGAAGCCAAAGCTGTCAAGGCAGTCAAGGCTGCCGAGGAGCTCAAGAAAGCAGCAGAGAAGAAGGCGGCCGAAACGCCGGTCGAAGTCCGCCCGATTGCCACCGAAGATCCAGGCATCGCGTATGAACGCACGCTCGCGGCCGCCAAGATCGAACCAACGGCCGCAGGCCTGCGCAGTTATCTGGTGGCGCTGCACCCCAATCGGGATACAAAGCAACAATTACAGACTCTGATCGGCGAATTGGGTGGCGACGATTTCGCCCAGCGCGAAGCAGCGATGTTCGAACTGCGGCAACGTTCTGCCATCGCGATCGAATCGCTGCAAGCCGCCACCGAAAGCCCCAATCCTGAAGTTCGCTGGCGCGCCAGCAAGCTGCTCGCAAACGCCGCCAACGAAGCGGACTCACTCTTTTTTGCGATCTTCAAATTGATCGAACTGCGCGAGCACAAGGGTCTGGCTGCGCCGCTGCTGTTGACAATGCCGTTGTGTCACAAAGAGCACGTTCGCTTTGCCGCCCGCAGGGCGATGATCGCCACGGTGACGCCGGAAGACAATCCGCTCTTGCGGCAGGAATTGCAAAACGCTGATCCGCAAGTGCGCATCGTGGCGTTAGCTGCGCTTCAGCACCTATCGCCGGAAGATGCCACGAAAGAAGCTTTCGATCTGTTAGAGGATCGCGAGCCGCGCGTTCGCATGGCCGCCGCGCGCTTGCTGGCCCAGGGAGGCGATCGCGCCGCGTTGCCGATATTGGTGGCGTTGCTCGATGCCGAAGAGATGGAAGTCCGCAGTGACGCTTCGCGCACGCTCAAAGCCATCTCGGGTCACGACTTTGGCTTTATGGCTTACGATCGCGAGGCCGATCGCACTGCCGCGCGCGACAAATGGAAGGCCTGGCTGGCGACCGACGGCCAATCGGCCAAGCTACTGCTGCCGCTTAAAGACCAACCGTTCGAACTCGGACGCATCCTGCTTTGTTCGTATGGCAGCAGCAAGGTTTATGAGTTCGATGTCGACGCCAAAGATCCCGAGCGGCCGCGTTGGGTCGTTCAGATGGGCATGCAACCCTGGGCGGTGCAAGGGTTGCCCAACGGCCATCGCCTGGTCGCTTACTACGGCGGGCGGAAGATTGTCGAGTTTGGGCCTGAAAAAGACGCGTCCAAGCCGATCTGGGAATCGGAAATGTTGCCTGGCGGTCCGATGGGAATGCATCGGCTCGAAAATGGCAATACGGTCGTCGCTTGTACCGATGGCGAAGTCGTTGTCGAACTCGACAGCCAAGGCAAGATTCTCAAGAAGTGGCCGCTGACGGGCCGCCCTGTGGACGTCGAGCGCTTGGAAAACGGCAACACGCTGGTCACCCTGCAAAACGGGCACAAGATCGTCGAAGTCGATGGCGAAGGGAACGAGGTGTGGAGCACCAAGGTGGCGCTGCAAAACCCGTTCTCAGCGCAGCGACTTGAAAACGGCAACACGCTGGTGGCGGTTCTCTCGATGCAAAAAGTCGTCGAGATTAACCGCGCCGGCGACCGTGAAGAATGGGCGCTGGACGGATTGCAAAATCCTTACCACGCCCAGCGACTTACGAATGGCAATACGCTAGTGGTCGAAACCACCGGCATTTGCGAATACGACACGCACAAAAAGCCCGTCTGGAAGTTGGCGATTCCACACGTCAGCCGCGCCAGCCGCTTTTAGTCACACTTATAGCTTCCGAGGTAATCGTGCCTGCTAGTCCAGAATCCGCCCCCGCGCTGGTTCGCACCCTGGAGTGGATCGGCGTTGACGCCAGTCAACTCTCGCAGGATGGCAATCTGCAATTAGAGCTGGTGAACATTCCCGGCACCGGCGGTGGCATCGCCGTGCTCTTGCTGGTGATGCTATTTGCGCTGGCGCTCGTGATCGGTTGGCGGCGCACGCTCGACGCCTGGCGACCATTGGCGAAAGTGGCACTGATCGTGACTTCGGTCGTGGCTTACTGCGCCCTCGCCTGGGCGCTCCTGGGATCCAAAGGCGTTCCGTTTGCCGGCATGTTTGCGGCGGCTTTCTGGGTGCCGTGGCTCTATCGGTGGGAAATCGATACTTGCTCGCAACGTGCGCGGCTGGGCCTGGCGCTGACGCGCATGGCCGTGTTGGCGGTGCTGGTGCTCGTGTGGCTCAGCCCCGAGATCGTGCCGCAGATTACCAAGACCGTGCAGCGCACCTTGCTGCTGATTCGCGACAAATCGCAGTCGATGGCGTTCGAGGATTCCTATCGCGACGACAATCAGGCGAAGGTCACCGCGTCGGCGCTCGATATGTCGACCGACGACCTGCGTGAAAAGAAGCTGCCGCGCGCCACGGTGCTCGACCAGGTGCTATCCAGCCACGACTACAAGTTCCTGCGCGAACTCGAAAAACGCGGCAAGCTGCTAGTGATCGACTTCGACGATACGCTGACCAAGCCGGTCGATCCGCTGTCGCCCATCGCCGACAAACCTTCCACCGCGGTCACGCCCGTCAGCAACGAAACGCCGGCCGAACAGCAGCAGCGCGCGATCAAACTCGCGCCCGTCGTCGCGGATGGACGTGGCTCGGACCTGCACCTGGCGATTCGCGAGCCGCTGTCGTCCCGCGCGCCGGCCGCCATGATCTTGTTTACGGACGGCCAACACACCGGCAAAGAAGACCCCATCGAAGCCGCGCGCGAAGCCCTGGCGCAGAACGTCAAGCTCTACATCGTCGGCGTGGGCGATCCCGCCCGACCGAACAACCAGCGCATCGATAGCGTCTATGTACAGCCCAA
>JAEZGD010000685.1 GCA_023417165.1 Planctomycetota bacterium | reverse complement strand
GTCTTCCGCGGTAATAAAGATGATGGGCGTGTGCCGGTCGCTCTCGGTTTCCCGAATCAGGGCGGCAGTCTCGAAGCCATCCATGCCCGGCATATAGAGGTCGAGCAGAATGACGGCAAACTTGTCGGTTTTGACATGCCGCAGCGCTTCCTCGCCCGAAGTAACCTCAACCAAGCGATGCCCGAGACCTTCGAGCACAACTCTGAGGGCTAGCAAGTTGGCGGGGCTGTCATCAACCAGCAAGATACTCGCCTGCGGGACAGCCGCTTTATCGGGTACCGCGATGCTAAATTCCGACACTTCCGTCATGGACTGCCTTTTGGGGGGACTCCGCTTGCCAGGCGGTCAAGATTGAAATCTAACTGCTTGGGGTGTCATTTTATCGCAAGTTATCACAGCAGGTGGCGGCATCATGGATCCCAACACGACGTGAGATCCATCCGGCTCGCCCCCCTCTTGTTGCTAAACCGCACACCCCCAGCGTAACGAAAGGAAGCACGGAATGCCAATGCTTGGTGCCCCGATGAGAGTAGTCAGCGGATATTTTAAGGCAGTCAACACTGCCACAGAATTCCAAATCGGCTGCGCCCAGCTTTGTGCGTACCGCTGGCGATGGATGGGAGGCCTGTAGTTAGACTTACCGGACAAGCCAGCACCGGAACTGCTCCTCCGAAATGGGGTTCGGAGCAAGCCGCCACTCATGGCGGCAACGCTCCGACGTGTCTCTCCACTCGCAAATGATCGGTGCAACGGTCGGATCAGGACCATATCGCTGAACGGCCATCCAAGCGGCAGCAATCACATAATAGAGGTCCATGAAATCCATGTCCCCCGCCAAATACGATTCGGCGGTGTAAAGGCTCACAGGACTACCGCACTTCCGCCAGGGACTTAAACTTTGATCGCTGGCGGCAAGAACAAGTCTGGCAAGGCTTTCGCAGCATTGCAAAGGGACTGTGCCCAGCCATTCACTGAGAAGCGATGGAAAATCAAAATAACGACAATGAGAGTCGATTCAGTCTGCCTCCTGCCCTGCTGCGCTACTTACCGGATTCAGAGCTAGAAGTTGTATCTTGGCATGAAAGCACCCTTACTCTTAAGATTCGCAAGGAAATCGGGCTGCTCACGTTCACACAGGTCTCGCACGTCAATCTTCCCTCGAAACTCGGGCTTACCGGGATTCAACTCGCAGCCACGGATGAAATCCCCGCTTCCTTTTTCACTCTGCATCGCCCAGCGGACCAGCAACTCGACAGTGACGAGCGTCTATTTGTCGTGCTCGGTTCGTGGGGAGAGCGCTACTTCGTAGTCGCTGGCGATATCGAATATCACATCATGGAATAGCAACGTGACCACATACACGCCAATGATTGGCGCCCATATGTCCATCGCCGGTGGCTATTATAAGGCCGTCGATGCCGCCGCAACGTTTTCGATGGGCTGTGTCCAGCTTTTCACCAAAAACAACAACCAGTGGCGCGCGAAGGCGATTACCGAGGTGGAGGTGACGGCGTTTAAGTCGGCCTTGAGCGCCAAAAATGTCGCGCACCCGCTCTCGCATAGTTCGTACCTAATCAATTTGGCCGCGCCGGACGACGAGTTGTGGCAAAAATCGATCGACGCCATGGCGGTCGAATTGGAGCGAGCGCAGCAGTTGGACATTCCGTATGTCGTGATGCATCCCGGCGCGTTTACCACGAGTTGTGAGGAGGCGGGGCTGAAGCGAATCGCCGCGGGCCTCGACGAAATTCACGCCCGGCTGCCGCATGTGACTTCGCAAGTGCTGCTCGAAAACACCGCCGGCCAGGGAAGTTGCCTCGGCCATCGCTTCGAGCATTTGGCCACGATTATCGAACTGGTGCGTCAGCCTGAGCGTCTTGGCGTGTGCATCGATACCTGCCACGCGTTCGCCGCCGGCTATCCGCTGATCGACGAGCGCGACTATTTGCAAACGATCGACGCCTTGGAGCGCGCGGTCGGCCTGGACCGTGACAAAGCGTTTCATCTCAACGACAGCAAGAAGGAACTCGGCTCGCGCGTCGATCGTCACGAACACATCGGTCATGGCAAGCTAGGCTTGGAACCGTTCCGCCACTTGCTGAACGATTCGCGGTTTCGCCACGTTCCCATGTACCTAGAAACGCCCAAAGAGGACCATGAAGGCGAACCGTGGGACGCCATTAACCTGCGCACCTTGCACGCGCTGGTGAAGTAGTCCGCCCTCGCCTGTCACCAGCCGTGCTATGATGAACCTCTCGCGATTGCTCCGCAGCTTTGTCGTCGGCTTCCAAGGCCTGGCGCATGCGATTGGATCCGAACAGAACATGCGGATCCATTGCGTCATCGCGGTGGGCGTGATTGGCGCTGGCTTTCTACTGGCGCTTTCGCCGCTGGAATGGATTGCGGTCGTCCTTTGCATCGGACTGGTGCTGGCGGCCGAGTGCATGAACACGGCGATTGAACGGCTGGCCGACCGAGTCACCACCGAGACCGATCCCCTGATCAAACAGGCGAAGGACTGCGGTTCCGCCGCGGTTTTGGTGTTGGCGCTGATGTCCGTGGTAGTCGGCGTGGTGGTCTTTGGTCCGAAGCTTTGGTCACTAGCGGGATGGTGAGTCATGTTCGTGTCACGGCCGCCGATCGAGTGGCGGCCTGAATCGTTTCGCTGGTGGTTCCTGCCGTGCTGGCTGGGCTTGGATGCGCCACTGGTAGCGCTGACTTGGACCTGGGCGATCAGCCAGGCGGCACAGTCGATGCTGCGGACGCGTGCGACTAGCATGCTGTTTTTGGTGGTGTGGTCGATCTACTTGCTCGATCGCTTGATCGATGTCGCACGCTGCAAAGATTGGGAGCATGCTACGGGCCGCCTGCGATTTGGCCGCTGTTTTCCCCAGCTTTTCTGGGCCTGTCTGGGCGTGTGCATCGCCGGCATGATCGCGATGCTCGGGCTCGGCCTGCGGTCCGAAGTGGTGTGGCGGGGAACGATCGTGTTCCTCGGCGTCTGCCTTCATTTTCTGGTGTTCGTCGTGCCGGTTTTTCTGCGCAGGAAGCTGTTCGGCAAAGAATTGGGCGTCGGTTTGTTCTTTGCCTTTGGCGCGTATGCTTGCCTAGGCGGGACGATGGGCTCACTGCCGCTATTTGGCTCGCTCGCCTTGGTCGTCACGTTCAATTGCCTGGTGATTGCCAGCCGCGATGCCGACAGCGACCGCGCCAACGATCCCGGCGGCGCTTCACACTGGTGGCGCAGCATGCACCGCGATCTGCTGTGGATCGGCACCGCCTTCACCATCGCAGCGATCATCGCTGCCGCGCTCGCCGAGCAAACCGCCTTCTATCTCGCGCTCGCCGCCGCCTTTGCCGCGCTCACCGTCCTTCACCTGCGTTCGCGCTGCCTCAGCGGCGACGCCGTCCGCTCCCTCGCCGACTTCGCAC
>JAEZGD010000676.1 GCA_023417165.1 Planctomycetota bacterium | reverse complement strand
ATCTAAACTGCGTCCGACGGAACGCCGCTTTGTTGCCTCGTTTGTCTCTGTTGCGGAGGTCGCTCCGATGACCTGGTCGTTGATTCTGACTCTGGCCCTGCTCGGCCAAACGCCTTCTGCCGCTGCCGCTCAGCCAGACGAGCTGGCCGCCAAGGTGCAACGTCTGGTCAAGCAACTGGATGACGAAGAGTTGGCGCGACGCGAAGGAGCCGAGCAGTCGCTCGTCGAGCTTGGCCCGCGCGCACTCGACCTGTTGCCAGCTAGCTCGCCACGCTTGACCGCCGAGACGCGCGAACGCTTGGGACGCGTGCGCCGCCAACTCGAAATCGCCCAGGCGGAATCCACCGCCAAGGCGACGCGCGTGACGCTCAGCGGCGAAATGAAGCTTTCGAAGGCACTGGCGGCCATCACCGAACAGACCGGCAATCAGATCGTCGACTATCGCGGCGAGTTCAATCAGCAAGTGACCGATCCGACGATTAAGGTTGATTTTAAAGACACACCGTTCTGGGAAGCCCTCGATAAGGTGTTCGACGAAGCCGGCATGACTCTCTATCAATACAGCGGCAAAGAGAACGCCCTGGCGATGGTCGCCCGCGCGGCGGAAAGCGAACTGCCACGCACCGGTCATGCGGCCTATGCCGGACGGTTTCGCTTCGATGGGCTGTCGATTGTGGCGTCGCGCGACCTGCGTAATCCGGCCAATCACAGCTTGCGTTTGACGCTAGAAAGCACCTGGGAGCCGCAGCTCAATCCGATCGTCCTCATCCAGCCGCTCGATCAATTGGTAGCACTTAGCGAAGACGGCAAGCCTCTGGTAATCGACGGCACCGACGGCGCGATTGAGATTGGCGTGGAAGCGACGTCCACCGCGACCGAGTTCGATATCAACCTGCAATTGCCGCCGCGCGGCGTGCAGAAGATCGCCAGCCTGCAAGGCAAGATGACGGCGATTGTGCCTGGCAAGGTCGAGACATTCGAGTTCACCGATATCACCAAGGCGAAGAACGTCGTCCAGCGTCGCGCCGGCGTGGCGGTGGTGCTGGAAGAAGTCCGCAAGAATGCCGACGTGCATGAAGTGCGGATGCGCGTGGAGTTCGACAAGGCGGCCAACGCGTTGGAATCGCACCGCCCGTGGGTCTTCGATAATCCCGCGATGCTGTTTACGCCCGACGGCGACGAGATCAGTGCCGAAGGGATCGAAGAGACTCGCCGCGAGTCGAACGTGGCGGGCGTTTCGTACAAGTTCGTTCTGGAAGAAGAACCGGTTGGCTACAAGTTCGTTTATAAAACTCCCGCGGCGATCATGAAGCTGCCGGTCGAGTACGAACTGAAGAACATCGAGCTGCCGTAACGAACAATCAGGGGCGCATGGCACGAAAGCGAATCAGCATCATGCGATATGCGCAGTGGGCAATCGGTTTTTGGCTGGCACTGGCCGCGCTGCCGCTAGTGGCGGCCGACCTGGACCCGAATGCGGTAGCCGCCCAAGTCGGCGACGAGGTGATCTCGGTACGGCAATGCGAGCGCGAGGTCAAACGCATCGCGCCCCAGTTGCCCAGCGATTCCGCAGCACTGCAATCGCTGCGACGCAGCGCCTTGCAGGCATGCACCGACCGCGCGGCCGCACTGCAGCAATTGGCGGCGCAAAAGGAAGCAGCGACTGAAGCCGATATTGATCAGATGATCGGTCGGCTTAAGAAGCAATTGGCGGCTCGCGACGTTACGTGGGAACAGCACGTCGCTACGCAAGGCCTGAGCCCCGACGAATACCGCACCGAGATTCGCTGGGGATTGTCATGGGATGCGGCGCTCGAGCGCCACCTGACCGAGGAGAACCTCAAGCGTGTCTTCGCCAAATCGCCGCGCGACTTCGATGGCACCCGCCTGCGCGTCGCTCACTTGCTCTTGAAGGCCCCTACAGGCGAGACCTCCGCGGCACTACAGCAGGCGGCGACTATTCGCCAGCAAATCGCCGATAAGGAACTGTCGTTCGCCGAGGCTGCTAAGAAATACTCGCAAGCGCCGACCGCGGCGCAGGGGGGCGAGATCGGCTTCATCGATCGTCATCAGCCGATGCCCGAGGCTTTCTCGGTGGCCGCGTTTCCACTGGCCGCTGGAGAAGTGAGCGCGCCGGTGGTCTCGCCGGCTGGCGTGCATTTGATCGCCTGCTTGGAGGTGGTGCCGGGCAAGCGCACGTTTGCCGATGCGCGCGACGATGTGCGGGCGGCCGCGACAAAAATCTTGTTCCATCACCTCGCCAAGCGGGGCAAGGAAGGCGTTACGATTAAGGTTTCGGATCATTATGTGGACAGCGATTCGCGCGCGACTTCGTCTGCTCCTTTGCTACCGTAAGAAGTCGATCGCATGGAAGCTGCCGAGAAGAAGCTGGCCCCCGCCGCTTGGAAACGTTCGCTGCAACAACGGATGCTGGCGTGGTTCGGCGAACACGCGCGTGAACTGCCGTGGCGCGGGACGCGCGACCTGTACGCGATCTGGCTCAGCGAGATCATGCTGCAGCAAACGCAGGTGATCACGGTCATTGCGTACTTTCAGCGATTCTTAGAGCGTTTTCCCACGGTGAGCGATCTGGCAGCGGCCGACGAGCAAGAGGTGCTGCGCCTGTGGGAGGGACTCGGCTACTATCGCCGCGCACGACAATTGCATGCCGCCGCCAAGCAAGTAGTGGCCCAGCACGGCGGGCAATTTCCCGAGACGTTTGCCGAGGTACTGGCGCTGCCTGGCATTGGTCGCTATACCGCGGGGGCCATTCTGTCGATTGGTCGCGATCTGCCGCTGCCGATCTTGGAAGCCAATACGATTCGCGTGCTCAGTCGCTTGCTGGCTTATGCCGACGACGTCTATTCCACGAAGGGGCAAAAAACCTTGTGGCAGTTCGCCGAAGAACTGTTGCCGGCGGAGCAGATCGGTCACTTCAACCAATCGCTGATGGAACTCGGAGCGCTGGTCTGCACGCCGCGCGATCCCGCCTGCCTGGTATGTCCGGTGGCGAGTCTGTGCCCGACGCGCAAGCATGGCTGGCAGGCAAAGATTCCCGCGCCGAAGAAGAAGACGCAGTACGAAGAGGTCACGGAAGCCGCCGTCGTGATTCGGCGCAAGGACGGTCGCGTGCTAGTGCGGCGTTGTCAGCCTGGCGAACGCTGGGCGGGGCTGTGGGATTTTCCTCGCGTTTCTGCGGGGAAAAACAGCGAAATTGCCGCGGCGGTGCAGAGCCTCGCAGGCGTGCATCCCGAGCTGGGCGAGCGTTTCGCAACGCTCAAGCATGGCGTTACACGTTATCGCATCACGCTGGATGTGTTTCACGCCACCTGCACATCGCCTGGAAAGGCAGGGGGCGATGCGCAGTGGTCCACGATTGAATCGCTGGCGGCGTTGCCGCTCAGTGTTACGGGGCGGAAGATCTGGCAGTTGCTGCAGGACTAGCTGCCACTCTGCTTATTCGGCCGGCGCGAGCGTCGACGGGACCGGTAGCGCCTCCGCTTGTTCGGCCGGAGGCGAGCGGCGAGAACGCTGGGTGATGCGCCGCCAGATCTTTACAAAGTCGTCCCACAGCGAGTAGGCGACCGGAGTGAGCAGCAGCGTCAGCAGCAGCGATAGCGATTGCCCGCCGATAATCACCTTGGCCATGCTGGCGCGCGAACCCGCGCCTGGCCCCTGCCCCAGTGCCACCGGCACCATGGCCGCGACGAGCATCAACGTCGTCATCAAAATCGGACGCAGACGCGTGAGGTTCGCTTCCATGATCGCCTGATCGCGCTCGAGCCCTTTGGCACGCAGCACGTTGGTATAGTCGATCTGCAAAATGCCGTTCTTCTTCACGATGCCGAA
>JAEZGD010000620.1 GCA_023417165.1 Planctomycetota bacterium | reverse complement strand
ACATGCCGGAGTAACAGTTGGGCCAGTGGTCGCGTCCCACAGCGCTAGCGCCACGACTGATGGCAGGCGTGCGACCGAACTCGCCAACCAGCACCACGAGCGTTGTCTCCAGCAGCCCCCGCTGCTCTAAATCTTCCAAGAGAGCCGAGACCGCTTCGTCGCAGCAGGGCAGGGCCCAGCCCAATCCATTCCAGCCGTTGCCGAAAATGTCGATGCCCGCGTTGCCGTGCATGTCCCAGGTTTCGACGCTGACAAACTTGTCGCCCGGCGCGAGCCCGCACCATGCGTTGACATTCACGAGTCGTACGCCGGCTTCGATCAGCCGCCGCGCCATGAGCAGGTTCTGTCCCAGTGGATGCCGGCCATAGCGGTCGCGTACGTCGTCGGGCTCTTTAGCAATATCAAACGCATTCCGCGCTTCCGGGCCCGTGATCAAGTCGTAGGCGCGCTGCTGAAACTGCTGCATCGTTTGCGGACGCTGCGCGGCGTTCAGTGTCGACTCTTCCGCTTGCAACGCGCCGAGTAACTGCTTGCGATCGGCCAGGCGAGTGAGTGGAATATCTTCGGCGGTATCAAGTGCTTTCACGCGATAGTTGGGCGCGGAAGGGTTGTCGTCATGCGCAGCGCCGATCAGCAGCGGCGCACAGTCCATTCCCAAAAAGCCGCCCGTCAGATAGCTCGGCTCAGGCGGCGCTGCACCGCCGCCAAACTTCTGCAGCCATACGTGCGACGGCAAGTTTTTCGTGGCGGGCTGCAAACGCGTGATGATGCTGCCCAGCGACGGCGCATCGGCCGATGGCTGCGACTGGCCCGCCAGCAGCATACGATTGGCGACGTCGTGCACCGGCACCTGATGGCACAGCGACCGAACGACGGCATAGCGATTGGCCAGCTTGGCGAGCTTCGGCATCAACTCGCCGACGAATAAACCAGGCACCGCCGTGGCAATCGGCTTATAAGGCCCGCGCTGCTCGGCGGGCGCGTCGGGCTTGGGATCCCAGGAATCGAGCTGGCTCAGACCGCCATATTGATAGATAAAGATGCACGACTTTTCACGCCGTGCGGCGGTGGTCGCTTCCGCCTGCAGTAGTTGCGGCAACGAGAGGCCCAGTGTCGCCAGCCCGCCCGCTTGCAACAGCCGTCGTCGCGAAACTTGTGGCCGCATGCGTGACACTAGCACCTCGTCCCAAACAGGTCTCACAAACATCGACAAGCACGAATGTGAGGCTATCCGCTCGGCAGGGTAGTGTCAACGTGAAGCGTTCGCGAGCCCGGCATCTCAGAGATCGGCCGTTTCGCCGCACGTCCCGCCACAGGAACGGTTTACGCGCGCGGCCAGAGCGGTATACTCTTCGCATGCCGCCACGTAAGACTTCTCTTAAGCTCGACTCGATCCTCTGCGGCGAAGCCCTCAAAACACTGCAAAAGCTGCCGAATGAGCTGGTCGAATGCATCGTGACCAGCCCGCCCTACTTTCGGCAACGCGACTATGCCGGCAGCCAATTGCAGGTCGGCAGCGAACGCACGCCGGGCGAGTATGTCGCCCGAATGACGGATATCTTTACCGAGGCCCTGCGCGTGCTGAAGCCGAGCGGCTCGCTGTGGCTGGTGATCGGCGACAAGTATGTCGACAATCGCCAACTCGGCATGCCGTGGCGCGTGGCGTTGGCGCTCGTCGATGCTGGCTGGATCTTGCGAGCGGATGTGATTTGGCACAAGCCGAACGCGATGCCGTCGAGCGTGAAGACGCGTCCGACGGTCGACCACGAGTACGTCTTCTTCTTCACCAAGTCGCCCGACTATTACTACAACGCCGATGCCATCCGCGAACCGCATGTGACTTTCAGCGAGCAGAGCCGCATGAAAGGGGGCCGCAACCATTTCGGCAAGCGCGGCGGCACGCCCGAAGCCGGCAAAAACGGCGGCGATAGCAACTTGCACAACGGTCGTTGGGATCAGGCGTTTCATCCACTGGGACGCAACAAGCGCACGGTCTGGACGATTCCGCTCTCGAAATATCGCGGCGCGCACTTCGCGGTGTTCCCCGAGCCACTCGTGCGCAACTGCATTCTGGCAGGCTGTCCAGAGCAGGGCGTCGTGCTCGATCCGTTCTCTGGCAGCGGCACCACTGCAGTAGTCGCGAAGCAACTGGGTCGCCGCTATCTGGGCATCGACTGTGTGAAAGAGTACTGTGAACTCGCGCGGCAGCGGCTGGCCAAGATCAATCCGTAAAGCCGCGACCTTCCAGGCGCGATGCGCTACTCGCTCTCGAGTTCCAACTGCCGAAACACTGGCAAGTGGCGGTAGTAGACTTCCAGCGAGCAGACCGCGAGCGACGTGGTATAGATGCGGCCGCCGGTATTCGCGTGCGGATCGCGGGGCGGCCAACTGCCGGCGTTCTTGCCGGACTTGTCTTGCCCTGAGACGAGCGCGTCGCGCATGGCCAGATTCCAGCGATCCCATTCCGGGCCGCCATAGTGATGCATCGTCTGCGTGGCATAGTACCAATAGTAAATGTCCGGACGATCCGGATTAGGCATATGGTTCTTTAGCAGCCAGCGCACGCCTTCGCCCAGGCCTGGCTCACTCTTTCGCCAACCGAGGTAAATGCGGCACAGCAGCGCCTCGGCAGTCATCACGTGCGTCGGTTGATTGCCTCGTTGATAGGCATAGCGCGAGTCGTTATGACTGGCGACGCTATCGAGATAGTGGCCCGCATTTTCAATCGCGGCGTCAGGTACTTTCAGTCCACCGGCACGAGCGCTTTGTAGCGCCATGAGTTGCCAGCCGACGACGCTGGTATCGCCTGGTTGACCAGGCTCATAGCGCCAACCACCGCCAGCGTGTTGCGCGTCGACGATGAAGTCGATCGCCTTTTGCGCCGGCTCTTTGAGCACTTCGTCATGGGTCAAGGCATAGGCTTCGCACAGGACAATCGCGCACTGGCCGTGGGCATACATGCCGCTGTGGCCTTGCGAATTGCCGCGCAAATCGCCATTGGCTTTCTGCTGCTGAATGAGCCAACGGAGCCCCGGCGCGACGGTGTCTTTATATTTGCCGACCAGGTGCGATTGGCCAGCGCCGAGAAACGGCAGCAGCGCGAGCGAAGTGGCGGCCGTATCGCTTTGGATGTGTCCCGCACCGCCGCTGGCATGCGGCAAACTGTGCAGCTTCCAACGCCCATCGCCGTGTTGATTCAATGCCAGCCAACGCAAGCCGCGGCTGACGGCAGCTTCGGTAAGCGTCGTGCCACCTTCCGCCTTGATCATGGCGACGCGTACGCGCGGATCGCGCGCCAGCAGCGGCGATGCGGAAGTTCCACCTTGCTTGATGGCTTGCTTGACGCGCGCCAAATCGGGCAATTGGGCATTCATGGCCGCGGGATCGATGCGCAGCTCGCGTGCGTCTTGATCGGCCTTCAACATCGCTTCGCGCTGCTGCGGGTCGCGATTGTTGAACTCGTCGGGAACCGGCAGGTCGAAGATCGGATCGTTGGTCAGGTCGAACCGTAGCTCTTCGCCTTCAGCGCGCACGCGATTGCTCAGACTGGCCGAGATCACGATGGTGCGATCTTCTTCCTGGCCACCAAACGTCAGAATGCCGAAGATCGTCAGCAGCACAAAGTGCAGGATCAAGCTGAGTAACCACGCAGGCATGTCGCGAAACACCTCGCGCAGCCAAACGCCGGTCGTGCCGATCGTAGTCAACTCGGTCGTCGGGGCCGGCGGCGCCAGCGGAGCAGGTCGACGCTGACTGACAGGCGGCGGCACCGGCGCGGTGCGTTCGCGCGTAGGTGTGGCGGGAGCCGTTTGTGGTCGCGGGCTTTGCTTGTCGCGCGCGGGAGCAGGCGGCTGAGTTGTCGGCGCGGCTGGAGCATGTGCGCGGGGGCGAGTTTCGCTCGCTGGGTTGCTTTTCTCAGCAGCACCTGTCTCCACGGCGCGACGCATCGCGGCCTCGCGCTGTTGCATCATACGCAGCGCTTCGCGCTCTTGTTCTTGCGACAGCTCGATGATCGTGCCGCAGCGCCAACATTCGGCGATCATCAACCACAATCGCACCGACATCGGCGCGCGGCAGTCGGGACAAGCGCACATCAGTGCGTCCCCTTCGAGCCAAAACGCCAATCCGCTGCCGCCTGGCGACGAAGGCTGAACTACTGGCAAGGCGTCGATCGCGGGCAGGGGCGCGGTGGAATGCAAATCGACGAATGGGACCGTCGGCGCGACGCTCTCGTCAGGCGTTGCCAGCAGCGACGGTAGGCGCGCATCATCGTGGGGCGTCGCACCGCCGCCGCGGAGCGCGCTGGAATTTGCGGGACGTGCCATCCGAGAAACTGTTCCGAGTAAGAAGACCTTGCCGCCCGCTTAGTGTATCCCGCGAGGTCGCCGCGGGACAAGGAAAAGCAGTGCTGGCATCTAGTTCAGAATGGCCGCCAGCCGGCTTTCGTTCCCAAGAAAAATGTCGCCCGAGAAAGATCGCACCCAAATAACTGTTGACACAAACACTTTTCTGGCGATAATTGTCGGTATTCCCAGCATTCGCCTGGGCAATACCGGTTCCAAGTAGTTGTTTCAACAGACATATTAAGGGTCGTTGTATGGATCGCCGCCAATTACAAGACGCGGGGCTGTTCTTAATTCGCGCGATGGTAGGTGTGGTGTTTGTCTTTCATGGGGCCCAGAAGCTATTTGGAGTCTGGGGCGGGGCAGGGCTGGAAGGCTTTACTGCGTTCCTGACGCAAATTCAGGTGCCCATGCCGGCCCTCAGCGCTGTCTTGGCAGGCGTGGCGGAATTCGGCGGCGGCTTGCTTCTGATTGCTGGCCTGGCGACACGCCTGGCGGCGGTACCGCTGGTCATCACCATGGTGGTAGCCGCGTTTCATGTTCACGGCAAAGCCTTTGCGTTGCCCACGGGCATGGAATACGCGCTGACGCTGGGCGTAGTCACGCTCGGTGTAGCTCTAACGGGCCCTGGCGGTTTATCCCTAGATGCGTTGCTGGGTCGGCGACTCGCTCCGGCCTTGGCTCCAAAAGCCGCATCGCCCCGCGCCGTTCCCCAATAACGAGCGCTTTGTCACCGCGTGTCGCTTTGATAGCAGACGGTCTAATTGCCGTAAAACTGGCTTCGCCCATCCCGGGTACGCTAGACTGCTGACAGGAGCTTCGCCATGACTACGC
>JAEZGD010000617.1 GCA_023417165.1 Planctomycetota bacterium | reverse complement strand
AAGGAGGCGAGAAAACGATCGGCCGCAACTATGCCTGGCGCGCTTACTATCACGGCGGTCCGCAAGACTTCCCCGATACCTGGCGAGCCGCGGCCGACCAGCATGTGCAAAAGACGCATCTCTCGCCAGCGTTCGTCAGCCGGTATACCAACGAGTGGGTCGTGGTGATCTCGACGCCGGTGCATCACGAGCAGCGCTATGTGGGCGTACTGGGACTAATGCTGCGGCTAGGCTCGTTCGCCGAACTGCCTGGCAATGCGGTGCAGCTGGATGACGCTTCGCAACTGGGACAGAAGTTTGCGGTGCTGGTCGATTCTCGCCCCCCCAATCCCGGGCAGATCCTGCAGCATCCGCTCTACAACATGCTCAGCGATACGAGCACCAACGATCAGCCTTCGCCGCGCAGGCAGTTATTAGATCATTCCCAGGATGCCAACTTGCGAGTTGCTAGCGGCGAATGGCTGTTGAACGATCAGTACCGCGACCCCTTCGCCCAGGCGAGAGCCAGTTACGATCACCGCTGGCTGGCGGCACGCTTGCCAGTCGAAATCCGCGGCGAGCCCACCGGGCTATTTGTCATCGTGCAAGAAAGCTACGACGAAATCATCGGCGAGGGGCTGGGCAAGCTGCGGCGAGGCCTGACACTGCTGAGCCTGGCGACACTCGGCCTGGCAGCAGCGATGGTGGTCCCTGCTTGGGTTATGATCTTGCGACTCGTGCGGTAAGACTCTCAGCAGGGAGTGCGGCTCTCTGCATCGCACCGCGCGATGAGCTTCAGCCAGGCGAGGGGACAGAGGTTTTCGCACCCAATTCCCAGGAGCTTGTCTAGCCACAATAATACGTTCGACCGCTTTCTCTGCTCTTTTCCGCCGCCCCATGCGGCCAGGCTATCGAGGCCCGCCTTGCTCGTCGAAACGCAATCGCTGGTCAAGCGCTATGGTCCGACGACCGCGCTCGACGAATGTACCCTGGGAATCGAGGCTGGAGAGATCTTCGGCCTGCTCGGCCCCAACGGCGCAGGCAAAACCACTTTGATGCGTCTGCTGCTCGGCTATCTGCGGCCCACCGCGGGCGTCGCCAAGATCGACGGTTTGGATTGCTATCGGCGCTCGGTAGAAGTGCGACAGCGCGTCGCCTATTTGCCGGCCGAAGCACGGCTTTTTAGCACCATGCGCGGCAAAGATGTGCTGGCGTTCTTTGCCGATGTTCGCCCCGGCGGCGACGTGCAGCGCTCGCTGAAGCTGGCCGCGCGATTGGAACTTGATCTCTCACGACGCGTCGCCTTTATGTCGACGGGTATGAAGCAAAAGCTGGCGCTGGCGGCGACGCTGGCCGCGCAAACGCCGATCTTGATCTTGGACGAACCGACCGCCAGTCTCGATCCCAACATTCGTTACATCGTCAGCGAACTGGTCCGCGAAGCGCGCGGCGAAGGCCAGACCGTGATTTTCAGCTCGCACGTGTTGTCGGAAGTTGAAGACCTGTGCGATCGCGTCGTCATCCTGCGCGCTGGGCGCGTGGTTCATACGCAAACGATGTCGGACTTGCGTCGTCGGCATCGCATCATGGCGCGACTGCGCGGCGCGTTGCCGCAGCCGCCGCAGTTCTTCAACGGACAACTCACCATCCGCGCTGAAAAGCACGGCCACGTCACGATTGAAACGCCTGGCGAGTTGGGTCCGCTGCTGGGTTGGTTGGCGTCGCTGCCACTGGAAGAAGTCCGCGTCGAACCAGTGGGCCTGCGAGCGGTGTATGCCCAGTATCACAGCGAAAAAGTCGCCGATCTGGCGGTCCGCTGATTCTTGCTCTCTTGATTTGTGTGCCGTATGAACCGAGCCCTCCTTCGCAAATGCTTGCTGGAAGCCCAGTGGCTGTTCTGGGCCTGCGCGCTGGCGATGTTTTCGTTTAGTTGGGTTCGCGTCTGGCTCATCAGCCGACTGGAGATGGGCAAGTTCAAGGTGATCGTCGAAGCGTTTCGCGACGAAGTCGATCGCTTTTTGCCGATCAGCGTCGACGCTTTGTTCAGCTACACCGGCCGCGTCGCCGTGATCTATGAAGAAGCGGTCATCGTGCTGTGCATGGTCATTTGGGCGGTGGCGCGAGGGACCGATTGCATCAGCGGCGAACTGGGACGCGGCACGATGGAAATGCTGCTCGCCCAACCGCTTAGCCGCATGCAAGTTCTGTTTCATCAGGCGGCGGTTACCGTCGGCGGCGCACTGCTATTAGCGGCGATCACCTGGTCGGGCACGTATGCTGGCATTCAAACCTTGAGCGCCAAAGAAGAGAAGGCAGCGCCGTCGATTGTCACGTCGCTGCTGCGACTGCAATGGCCGACAACTCCCAAGGAAAAGGAGTTTGTCTATACGCCACTGCGCGAGAAGATTGACGCGCGCGACTTGCTGCCCGGTGCGGTCAACCTGTTCGCGCTCGGCTTCTTCCTGGCCGCGCTGAGCACGCTGGTCTCCGCCATGGACCGCTATCGCTGGCGGGCGATTGGCATTGTGGCCGGAATTTATATCGTGCAGTTGGTCATCAAGCTGGTGGGCGTGGCGCTCGACGACTGGCGTTGGCTCGGCTACTGCACCTTCTTTACTGCTTACGAACCTCAGCTCTTGGTGCAGGTCGCCTTGCATCATCCGATCGATGCCTGGAGTTTCTTCCGTCAAACCGAGGATCCCAATGCCCGCCACGTGCTGGCGAGCCTCGGCCCACTCGGCTTCTGCTCGATCCTGTGGGGCCTCGGTGCGCTGTGCTATGCGGGTGCTGCCGCGCGATTCTGCACGCGCGATTTACCGCCTCCGCTGTAGGAGGTGTGAGGGTGGAGGGTAGAGAGTGGAGGGTGCGAGGAGCATTTCCTGCTCTACCCTCTACCCTCTCACTTCCCCTGCTTCACGAATTCTTCGCGGGTCAGGATGCCGTCCTGATCTTTATCGAAGGTAACGAATCGGGCAGGCGCTCTGTCGGGATCGGGTTGGTCGGCGAGAAACTCGGCGCGGGTCAGCTTGCCATCGCCGTCTTTGTCCTTGCGGGCGAAGAGTCGCTCGCGATCGACGGCCGCTCTGGAAACTTGCGGCTTCGCCTCGGCGTGCGTGGCTAAGAGAACGCGCAACTTGGCGACCACTTCGGGCTGCTCAGCCGCCAGATTTTTGGTTTCTTCAGGATCGGCTTCGTAGTCGTAGAGTTCGAGCTCGGCAGTCTCGGCGGCCGCGCCTGGCTTCTTCCATTCGACCAAACGATGCCGCGGCGTGCGCACCGCGCGGCCGAGCCGCTCGCCGCGTGGATAGACATGCAAGATATGATCCTTCACTTCTTTGGTCGGATCACGCAGCAGCGGCACGAGACTTTGACCATCGAGCGTTTGTGGCTTCTCAGGCGTCGGCAAACCGGCGAGCTCGCATAGCGTCGGGTAGATATCAACGGTTTCAACCATGCCGGCGGCTCGCCCTCCGGCTTTGCTCACACCAGGCGCCGCGATCATCAGCGGAATGCGCGCCGCCTGCTCGTAGTTGGTGTGTTTGCACCACATGTTGTGATCACCCAGGTGCCAGCCGTGGTCGCCCCACATCACGATGATGGTGTTATCGCTCAGCTTCAGCCGATCGAGTTCATCCAGCACGCGACCAAGCTGCGCATCCATATAACTCATGGCGGCGTAATAGCCATGAATGAGCGTCCGCTGCAAATCGTCAGGCAGCGTTCCCTTCTCGGGAATGCCTGCATATTGACGCAGCTCGCCACCGAACTGCGGCGCATAGCCTGGCGCACCGTCAGGAGGCGTGCGACGATGAGGCAGCGTGATGCGCTCGCGATCGTACAGATCCCAATACTTCTTTGGCGCACAAAACGGCAGGTGCGGCTTCACAAAGCCGACCGCCAGAAAGAACGGCGTCTCTGGCTGTTCTTTGGCAGCCCGCAAACGACGCTGCGCTTCCAAGGCGATCTTGCCATCGGGATACGCATCGTCGTCGACATCGGCCGCTTCATAGGCCGCGCCGCGCGGCAGATTGTTGGCCGGTTTGTTCGCAAACAGCGCCTCTTCTCGCGTTAGGCCTTGGCGAGCCTGACTTTCCGGCAGCAGGTATGCGATCGACTTGGCTTGCCAGTGCGGCACGCTCCACGAGGTTGGATCTTCATGATTACCGTGGCCGACATGAAAGATCTTGCCGACGGCTTCGGTGCGATAGTCGTGCTGCTTGAAATGCTGCGCCAGCGTGACCGCCTGGGGTGCGGCAACACGAAAGTTCGTGCCCAAGTCATAGATGCCGAGCGTGCTGGGACGCACGCCGAGCATCAGCGAGTTACGCGACGGGGCACATACGGCCTGGTTGCAATACGCGCGGTCGAAGATCACGCTGCGCGCGGCCAGGCGATCGAGATTCGGTGTCTGCGCCGTCTTGTCGCCATAGCAACCCAGCAGCGGCTTGAGATCATCGACGCAGATCAACAGCACGTTGGGCTTGCGCGCCGCAGCTTCGGCAGCAAAAGTCGCGGAAGTAACGAGCAGCGCCGCAACCAGTGCGACCAGGCAGAAAAAACCGATTTTCATCGCTACCATTCTCTCGGGAGAGGTTAAACAATCTCTCTCGCATGGTAGCACCGCCGTATGGCGTTCGAAAGCATCGCCTAGCGGTCCGTCTATCGCCTTTTGCTCCACGAAAGCGGTTAGGGACGCGCGATTTATTTGCCGGGCGGTGGGGGCAGGTTGAGCGTGCGCGTCGGGGCCGGAGCGCTCAGCGCGGTTTGATAGGCGCGCAGCAATTCGAGCGTTCGCTGAAACTCAGGGCGGCCGGTGAGGCTCGCATATTGCGGCGACGCGGCGACCGTTTCGAAGTTCCGCAGCACGCCTGCGATCTGCGCCGCACTGGTGGCGTCTTTGCCATCATAAACGCCGCGCGGCAGCGCCAGAAAACGCTGCCATTCTTCCTTGAGAAGCGCGTTCATCTCGACTGCGCTTTGGGCAAGTTGCGTGCGGATCGCATCGGCATCATCGACGCGCAACGCTCGCTCCTCATGCATCGGCGCGACTTGCAAGTTCGTGCCGCGACCCGAGATTTCCGCAATGCTGGCAACCAGACGCGTCGCCTCATCAGGCACGCGCGGCTGTTCGCCCGGGCGTGCAGCATAGAAGATCGCCGATGACGTCGAATCGATATCAATCACCGAGCCATCGATGGAAACGCCCGCGAACAGCCCGCGACTGCGCGAATACGAAAGGATTTCGGCCCGCAGTTGCGCATCGGTCGCAGCGGCCAGGTTTCGCCCGACCGGCCCCGCCGCCGCGGCAGCGTCCGCACCGATGGTGAACTTGCCGTTAAGCAGCCCTTGCACGCTACGTTCGGAATTGAAGACCAAGATGACATCGGTCGACTGGGCGCCGATTTGCCAGCCGATGCTTCCGCCCGTCAGCGTGATGAACTGCGGCGCACCCCAATTGCCGTCCTTGTCGCGCACGATGACTATGCCATGCCCGCGCCGCACCGCGCCGATAAAACCAACCTTCAGCACGCGCGGAATGATCGCGACGCCGTGCGCTTCGGAGAGGAGCCGCGCGGGAATCTCTGCGCCAGGCGTGGTGAGCGCTTCGTTCAGCACGGCATGTGCTTCGCGAACCGTCTCGTTAGGGCTGCGGATGCGCTGCGCCTCGGCGAAGCTGACGACCGACAACACGCAAACGCACGCATACACCAATGAATGCCAACGCATACCAAACTCCTTGAAGGCAGGGGCTGTAAAGAGTATGCCGCCGACCAACTTCAAGGCAACTTCAGTTTGCCATGCTGGCGCTGCTAGCCGATGCAACTAAAGCAGCGTTTAACCCGGAGCCAGCGGCGACGGTGGTGTACTTATAACAGTGAATCCTGCTATCGCCCGGCCCGTTGGACCTGGGGTTAAACGATGCAAGAAACGCCGAGCCCCGACCTGGTGGGGCCGGGGCTGAGGGAATTGCTATCAGTTCGATCGCGATGCGTTACTTCTTCAGTTCCGCTTCGATCGTCTTCACCACTTCGGCATCATCCGGCTTGGTGCGCGGGCTGAACCGGGCGACAACCGAGCCGTCCTTGCCGACGACAAACTTCTCAAAGTTCCACGAGATCTTGCCGCTGCCGACCGGCTTCGTGTCGGTGCCAGTCAGTTCCTTGTACAACGGCGCGGCGGTCTCGCCATTGACGTCGACCTTCTCAAGCATGTCGAACTTCACGCCGTACTTGGTCGTGCAGAACTCGCTGATTTCTTCGGCGCTGCCTGGCTCTTGGCCGCCGAACTGATTGCAGGGCACGCCCACCACCGCCAGGCCGTCCTTGCCATACTTTTCGTGCAGGGTTTCGAGTTCTTTGTACTGCGGAGTGAGGCCGCACTTGCTGGCGACGTTGACGAACAACACCACCTTGCCTTTGTAGTCGGCCAGGTTGATGTCTTTGCCTGCGAGGGTCTTCATTTTGTGGTCGAGGACGTTGCCGTCGGCCGCCTGGGCGCTAGTGCTCATCGTGATGGCTGCCAAGGTAAACAGGAGGGTGAACCACTTCGACATTGCCAAACTCCTAGAGGGATGGGCGGGGAAGGTGAAGGTAGGCTGCATCGCCGTACCACTATACCCGCCCCCGCAGCGTGAAACCATCGTTATCAAAGTCGCCTTTGGGTCCGCGAAAGTAGCGTCCGCCGAAGCACAGCGAGGGCTCAGATTTCCTAGTCCGTTTCTTGTTCCAAGTTCCAAGATTCCAAGTGCCAAGTTCCAAACCGAAAGAA
>JAEZGD010000563.1 GCA_023417165.1 Planctomycetota bacterium | reverse complement strand
GTCTTTCTCCAGGTCGTAACCGATCTCGACACCGGCGGGAATCTTCACACCTTTGTCGATGATCGCGCGCTTCACCCTGGCGTGGCGGCCAATGTCGACGCCTTCGAACAGAATCGAATCTTCAACATGTGCATAGCTATTCACTCGCACACGCGAGCTGAGAATGCTGCGTTCGACGTTGCCGCCGCTGACGATACAGCCTTGGCAGACAATGCTGTCGATGGCTTTGCCTTGGCGATCCTCACTGCCGCGACTGCCGAACACAAACTTCGGCGGCGGCAGGTTCGGCTGCCAGGTGCGGATCGGCCAATGATCGTCGTACATGTTCAACAGCGGATCGATCGTAATCAGATCCATGTTGGCTTCATAATAGGCATCGAGCGTGCCGACGTCGCGCCAATACGCTTCGGTCTTGCGATTCTCGTCGCGGAACGGAAACGCAAAGACGCGATGCGTATCGATGATCGAGGGAATGATGTTCTTGCCGAAATCGTGCGAGCTATCCGGCCGCGTGGCGTCGCGACATAGCTGCTCGAACAAGAAACGCGCGGTAAAGACGTAAATGCCCATCGACGCCAGGCAGCGGTCGGGATCGCCGGGGATGGTCTTGGGATCGGGCTTCTTTTCTTCGAAGCCGATGATTCTGTTAGACGTATCGACTTCCATGACGCCGAATTCGCGCGCGTCTTTTTTGCTGACTGGAAGCGCACCGACGGTGAGGTCCGCGTTCATCTCTTGATGGAACTTGACCATCGAGCGGTAGTTCATCTTGTAGACGTGATCGCCTGCCAGGACCACGACATACTCAGGGCGTTCTTTTTCGAGCACGTAGATGTTCTGATAGACGGCATCCGCAGTGCCTTGGTACCACTGCTCGTCAATGCGCTGCTGCGGCGGCACGACGTCAATGAATTCGCCCAACTCGCGACAAAAGAAATGCCGCCACCCGAGGTTGATGTGCCGGTCGAGGCTCATCGCTTTGTACTGGGTCAGCACCAACATCTTTCGCAGTCCGCTGTTGAGGCAGTTCGACAGCGCGAAGTCGATGATGCGATAGAGGCCGCCAAACGGCACGGCAGGCTTTGCACGGTCTCGCGTCAGCGGTTCGAGACGTGCACCCTTCCCCCCTGCAAGTACGACCGCGAGCGTATTCTTCATGACATCTCCGTGTCGAAAGCTTCATTAAACGAGGAACTGCTATTCTATCGACCATTGGCAAGCCAGAGAGCGGTGCTAGCGTCTCTACTTTTCCTACACTCCCTAAGCAACTGCGATGTAGCGGCAGTTCGTACCGCTAAGGGCGGTCGTTCGTGTTTTAATGGGGGAGCAATCACTCTCTGAATAGAGCGAACAGGTAAAGTGCGTAGCATGCGGGCAATGCGCGGAATTGTCGCGTGGGCGGCAATGATAAGGCAGTAGCGACGATCATCAGCCAAAACGCCAATCGGTCGATCACTCAAAAGTGGTGGTTTAGGGGCGTTTGTAATCAAGTTGACCGTTTTGCCATTTGAGGCGCTACAATCGTTTGCATGATTGTCGGCTGAAACGGCACAATGGATGTTTTAGCCTCGGCTTCTGTAGATCCCACCTGATGACCCCGCCTTTTGCGCCACCTTCGGACGCTTTGCTGATTGCCGCGGTCTTGGCCGGCGAGCGGGAGCGTTTCGCCGTGTTGGTGGAGCGATATCAGGGACCGCTTCTGCGTTTGGCTCGCAACCGTTTGGGGCGGCACGACTGGGCGGAAGACGTGGTGCAGGAAACCTTCTTGTGGGCGTTTAAGTCGCTCGCCAGTTACGATTCGCGGTTCAGCTTTCGCACCTGGCTGTGGACGATTTTGCTGAACCAGTGCAATCGACATTACCAGCGTCGCGCCCGGCAAGCGGCGCTTGAGCAGGCCCGCCAGCCGCAAGGCGATGTTGGTTTTGAAGGCGAGCGACTGGCCACCGCCGAAGCATCGCCAAGCGAACGATTGTTAGCCAAAGAGCGCGCGCAACAATTGGCCGATGTGCTGGCCGAACTGCCCGATGTGCAGGCCGATGCTCTGCGCTTGCGGTTCTTTGGCGAATTGAAATTCCAGGAAATTGCGGATGTGCAAGGCTGCAGTCTCACCAGCGCCAAGAATCGCGTGCGCTGGGGATTACTGAAAATGGCGGAACGCCTGGGCGCGAGTGCGCTCGCACTGGCTCCGCATTGTGAGGACTGATTCATGAGCATGTCACTCGACTGCGATCAGGTGTTCGACGTTTTGACGCGCGGGCCGTTTCCCACGGGAGAGGCCTCTGATGACAACGTCGAACATCACCTCGCGTGCTGCCATAGTTGTCGCCAGTTGGCCGAGGCGCTTCGCCCTGCCGTCGAATTGTTTCATGAAGCGATCGAGACAACGGATTCCGCTGATTTACCAGGCTATCGCGGCGCGCTAGCCCCGCAATCGATAGGACTGGCCCAGTTGGTCGCGGAAGCGGTTCGTGTGGAGGAGCCGCCGCCACGCGCGCCGACTGCCCGGCCACAGCCTGCTCGTGCCGCGACGTGGCTCGACATGGTCGCGGAACGGCCGCTGCGCCTGATGACGGCGCTCGCCTGCGGAGCGTTGTTCGCGGCCTCGGTATGGGGATCGGGTCTGACTGGCCACTCGCTGCCCACTCGCCCGAGCCATGCCGTTTCGCTCAGCGACGATGGATTAGTGCATCTGGCTTCGTTGAAATTGCAGCCGCATTGCTTTACAGCGCCGACAGCCTTTTCGAAGCTGCAGTGCTGTACCGAATGCCACGCCGCCAAGGCACCCCAGCCGGCGCTGGCCACCCGCTCGCTGGCTGTAGTCGCCAGCAGTTGCCGGGCGTGCCATCCCTAATTGGCGGTGGTTGGAACGCGTTTGTGACGGCTTCCCGCGGGAAAATTCTGGCCTTCTGATCTTCAAAGGCATAGGAATTCGGGCCGGAGTCGGCGTACTATGCATGCGTCCGCTCGTCGGGGCGGATCTCTCGTCAAGACATTGAAACGGAACGAGGCTTGTCATGTCTGTTTCTGTGGCGCGCGTGCGCAGCCGTTCGGCATTTACGCTTGTAGAACTGTTGGTGGTCATCGCCATCATCGGTGTATTGGTTGGCTTGCTCTTACCTGCCGTGCAGGCGGCGCGAGAGCAGGCCCGGCGCACTCAATGCCAAAACAATCTCAAGCAAATGGGACTGGCTGCCAAGTCGCACGTTACCACGCACGGGTACTATCCGACCGGCGGTTGGGGATATCGCTGGGTGGGCGAATCACGGCGCGGTTTCACAGGCGAACAGCCAGGCGGCTGGCTCTATAACCTGTTGCCCTATTTGGAACAGGAAAATCTGCACAAAATCAATTCCCTCGCGACGGACGACGCGGGCGTCGCTGCCGCGAATGTACAGTTAGTCTCCACTCCGTTGCCGTTTACGGCTTGCCCGACACGTCGCCGACCAATGGCCTTGGGGATTTCCGGATCGCCCAATATGGTCAATTGCGGCGCGCCGAGCGCCATGGCACGCAGTGACTATGCTGCGAACGTAGGCAACAGCGGTTCCGTCACCGCCGCATTTATTGGTCGGACTGCTGGTCCAGACAACTATGCGATCGGCACCACGCAAGCGCAGGCCAGCAATGCAAACAGCAATAACGGCATTGTCTTCCAATACAGCATGATCAAGCCTTCGCATATTCGCGACGGCGAAAGCAACACGTTGCTGTTCGGCGAAAAGTACGTAGAGTTCGTCAAGTACGACGGCACCGCGCTGGGCGATACCGATTCGATGTATTCGGGACACAGCAACAACACGTTGCGGGTCGTCAACGGCAGCTTGTTGCCAAAGAAGGATAACCGCGTTCGTAGCGCCAATGACGAAGAGCGGTTTGGCAGCGCCCATAACGGTGGTGTGTTCTTCATGCGGTGTGATGGTTCCAACACCTTCATTCGCTTTGAAATCGATCCGACCACCTATGGCTATCTTGGCGGCCGCGCGGACAAAGGTGTGATCGACGCCAGCAAGCTGTAGAAATGCTCGCTAAATCTCGTTTTGCTGATAACTAGCCGCTCACCAGAGCGGCTAGCTTCTTTTCTTGGCAGAGCGCTCGTTGCTTGCTAGCGTCCGGTTGTGCTGGTTATTGCGAATGCCCATCCGCTCGAACCGGGGGGCGCGCCAGCTTTCTTGGCCGCGGTATAAACATTCCAGATAGTAGAGTTTCCCAACCGATATTCGACGAGGAGACCTAGTATCCCGGCACTGGATGCCTCTTCTTTCGTGCACGCGCCTGAGCGAACCTGATGGCCCGCATACAAGCCAACACTGGTATCATCTCCGGCATCCCGATCACCGAAACGGTGACGCAGTTAATGGCGATCCAGGCCCGGCCGCGCGATCTGCTGATCTCGCGGACCAAATCGCTGCAGCAGCAGCAATTGGCCTTAACCGAACTGACCGCCACGGCCATCACGGTGCAGATCGCCGCGCGTAACTTGGCAAAGACTAGCGTCTTCGACGCCAAGAACGTCAAAAGCAGCAATACCGCACTGCTGACCGCCTCGGTGGTTGCTAATAGCACGCCGGCCGACGGCGCTTATCGCTTCACGCCGGTCCGCCAGGCGTCGTCGCAACAATTGCTGAGTACCGGCTTTGCCAGCAAGACCGAACCGGTAGGCGCAGGCGAGTTCGAAGTCGCGTTTGGCGGTTTCGTCAACGATGGCGTTGCGCTCAGCGAACTGAACGGCGGCGCCGGCGTGCAACGCGGCAAGATTCGCATCACCGATCGCAGCGGTGATTCCGCCATTGTCGACCTGCGCTTCGCGCAAACCATCGACGACGTGCTTGCTGCCATCAACACCACCGATTCGATTCAGGTCTCGGCAGTTGCCGAAGGTGATCGGATCAAGCTGGTCGATCGCAGCGGTTCCACGATCTCGAACCTGAAAGTGCAGGAAGTGAGCGGCGGTTCTACCGCGAAAGATCTGGGACTCGCGGGGCTCAATGTCGCCGCCGACGAAGCTTCGGGCCAAGACATCGTCAAGCTCTACAAC
>JAEZGD010000484.1 GCA_023417165.1 Planctomycetota bacterium | reverse complement strand
GGCGCCTGAGATGCAGAGCTTCTTAGCAAAGATAAAGTAGCCAACTCGCTCCGCGAGATGAAAATCTCTTCGGAACGTCAGTAGCGCATCGACTGCTTGCCCCGGCAACCAGGCAGCAGTGCTGCTTGGCAGAAGGGCTGCTCTGTTCCGTGCCCACCAACCACACACAGATTCGCCGCTCGGCGGAGCGAGCGGCCTACGTTCGGAGCGGCCTACTTCACCCATTTCACCGGGCGAATGTGAACGACGTTGTCGATCACTTTCAGAGGTGCATACTGACCCAGGCGATTCTTCTGTTGGGCAAGTTCGCTGGCCGTTTGGCGTTCCAACCTACGCCGAGAATCACGTTGACTGTTTAGTTTGCTTAATTGCGACGTTAGTTCAGCTTTCTCCTTCGCCTTGGCAATGAACCGATCTGTATAGGCTTGTTTGGCTTCGAAACTCGCCAGGCGAATCTGTGCAGGCAGCAAGAGGCTTTCAATTTTTTGCTGCGTCTCGCGATTGCCTTCCGCCATTAACTTTTGAGCCGCTTCGATTTCGGCCTTCACGCCGATGCGCTCGACCTCAATTTGCAATCGCTGCGCCCGAAGCGCAGGCAGCATGTCCGCAGTAACGTCTTCAAAGGCCTCAAGCGCTTTATCGATCGCAGGAATCTTCGCCTCGGCTGCTTCGGCCTCTTCACGTGCTTGCCGCCACTGCGTTGCCAATTTCTGATGGGCTTGAAAGGTTTCCTGTTGAAGCGTCCGCGCATCACCTTGATCAAAAAGCGTGAGCATGGCGGCCGCCCGCGCCTCGGCGAGTTCGGCCGTGGGTGCAAGAATGCGAATCTCAACCAGTTTGGGCGGCCCGCGGCGCAGCGTCCTTTCGTCGATCGCTTTCGCTTCGAGGTAGCCGTGGTTGATATCGGGCGATGTGAAGAACTTTACTTCCGCTTCCGCAGGCAAGCGATCCTTTGGTGTTGCTTGAACGAGCCCGGCGAATTGCTGTGAGACGGGTGGCGCACTTGGATCATTGAAAACGAGAGGGGGCATTTTGTTGACGCGCAGCACTGCCACGAACTTTTGTTCGAGCACCGACGGATCGACACGCGTGCTAAATGGATCGCGAGAGGCGAGAGTGGGCAAGCGTTGCTCGAGCGGTTCGTCGCTGCGCTCGAACTTGAGATCGCGCTTCGGCGGGTTGTCGATCTTCTCAGCCGTCCATGAGGTGACGGTCGGATCGACCTCCGCAGGCGGGGCTTCTTGAGCATGCACGACGGTGGCTGTCACTAGCAGCGCGCTAAACAGCGCGCAAAGGAAGCATCGCATCATCCACATCCTTTCGATGAGACTGGCCCGCCCAAGCAGGGGAAAGTATAAGCCAACGCGCACCGAGACTCCAGCACTTTTGGCGGGTAGTTGGCGATCGGCGAGAATTCTGATTTGCCCGCGTCGGATTCTGGCCTATGCTTAAATTGTCGAGCCGAGTTCGCGACTTTGGTGCGGTTGCTTCACCGCCCGCGGCTGCGACAAGGACACCGCTTGAAGCGTTAAGCAAGCGCCTGCGGTGTGAGCCCGACGTGAGATGATGCTTAACGATCTCACGCCGGGTTTTTTTATGCGCTCACCCTTCTGGTGGCGCAACTACTTCTTCTCTTTCTTCTTGGCGGTCTGAACGTGGTATTGCGCTGCGGCTTGCGTTACCATAGGCGACGGTTGATCGGAAATGTCGACCGCGCGTTGACCCACTTACAGCATTGCGACACACGCCCGAGTTGCTACGAAGTCAGAGACGATTGTCTGACCGGCGAATGCTTCGCTCCTTAATGCCGAGCGTGTCGCCCGCGGCGACTGACCTGCCTTACGTTACGTTCGCTTGTCCGATCTGCGATTCAACAAACGAAGAAGAGATGCGCCGCCGCGAAGCCTTGTGGACTTTGTGGTGCTTGTTCGAGGGATAGAAGCAAGGAGCTAGAAATGCGGTTGGTTGTTGCCTGGATCTGTGCAGGGCTCTGCGCGTTTTCATGTTTGACGGTCACAGCGGCCGAGAAGCAGTTTCGCGCCGGCGCGTTTGCCATTGATGTGACGCCGCTGGAACTGCCAGTCATTGTCAACGGCGGCATGACCGAGCGCATCATCGACAAGGTCGAAGATCGCTTGCACGCGCGCTGCCTGGTGATGGACGACGGCGTCTCGCAGATTGCGATCGTGATCGTCGACAACTGCATGATGCCGCGCGAATTACTTGATGACGCCAAACGCATGGCGAGCGCCGCCACGAAGATTCCTGTCGAGAATATGCTGATCGCTGCGACGCACTGCCACAGCGCGCCGTCGGTCTTTGGTTGCCTCGGCAGTGACGTCGATGAAAAGTACGCGAAGTTTCTGCCTGTGCAAATCGCCAAAGGCATTCAGCAGGCGCACGCCAACTTGCAGCCGGCGCGCATCGGCTGGGCAGTGGGGCGCGACGACAAGAACGTCGCCAGCCGGCGCTGGTTAATGAAGCCTGGCGTGCCGCCGACGAACGCTTTTAGCGACAAGAAGAACGACCGCGTGATGATGCATCCCGGTCCGGCGAACAAGAACGCCGTTGCCGCCACGGGCATCATTGACAGCGATGTTCCCGTGCTGAGCCTGCAAACCAAAGAAGGTCAGCCGCTGGCGGTGCTGACCAACTACTCGATGCACTATGTCGGCGCGCCGAACCTGTCGGCTGACTACTTCGCAGTCGTCTGTGAGAAGATGACCGAGTTCCTCAAGGCAGGCGAGATGCCCAAGCCGTTCGTGGCGCTGCACAGCAACGGCACTAGCGGCGATCAATGGCTAATGGATTACACCAAGCCACGCCGCGAGTTCGATCGCTTCAAAGTCGGCACCGATGTGGCCGCCGCGGCGTACGAAGCCTATCAACGCATCTTCTATTACGACTGGGTGCCGTTGGTGATGGCCGAAAAAGAGCTGGAACTCGGCATTCGCCAGCCCAATGCCGAAGAACTGGCCGAAGCCCAGAAGATGTGTGAGACCTTCAAGGGTCGCAAGCCGCAAACGCTGCCGGAGATTTATGCCCGCGAAGCAGTGATGCTGTCGGAACTGCCTGCCAAGCGGAATATCAAGCTGCAAGCGATGCGGATCGGCGAACTCGGCATCGCCGCGATTCCGAACGAAGTGTTCAGCAGCACCGGACTGCAAATCAAGATCGAAAGCCCCACGCCGACCACCTTCACCATTGAACTGGCCAATGGTGCCGAAGGCTATATTCCTCCTCCGAAGCAGCACAAGCTCGGCGGCTACGAAACGTGGCGTGCTCGGTCGGCCTGCTTGGAAGTGAATGCGGAACCGAAGATCCGCGCGACGGTGCTCGATCTTTTGAACCAAGTCAACGAGAAGCGTGCCGATGAACAGCCGATTTTGACTCCGGAAGCGCCGCCTGCGGACGCGCAGTCGAAGGCGGAAGTGAAGGAGGAAGCTAAAGAGAAAGAGACCAAGCCCGCGGTGGTCGCCAGCCCGCTCTCCCCAGAGGACGCGCTAAAGCATTTTCAGATCACGAAGGGCTTTCAAATCGAACTAGTCGCCGCCGAGCCGCTGATCGTCGATCCGGTCGCATTTGACTGGGGCTTCGATGGCAAGTTGTGGGTCGTCGAGATGCACGACTATCCGAACGGGCTGGGGGTCACCGGGCCTGACGAAATCGGTCCGCCAGGCGGGCGCGTGAAGATGCTCGAAGACACCAACGGCGATGGTCAGTACGACAAGTCGACGACCTTCGCTGATGATTTGGCCTTTCCCAATGGCATTATGACTTTGCCGGACGGCAGCGTGCTGGTGACCGCCGCGCCGCAGATCTTGCGGCTCAAGGATACCAACGGCGACGGCAAAGCGGACGAGCGCGAAGTGCTGTTCAGCGGCTTTGCCGAAGGGAATCAACAGTTACGCGTGAATGGTTTGAAGTGGGGCATCGATGGCTGGATCTATTGTGCGAACGGCGGCGTCGGTCGCGGCGATCCCAATGCCAGAGTCAAAGTCGAGCGCACCGGCGAACTCATTGACGTCGGCGCGCGCGACTTTCGCTTTTCGTTGGATTTCAAGCGGCTCGAACCGCAGCTGGGCATGTCGCAGTTCGGCCGCAATGGCGACGATTACGGCAACTGGTTTGGCTGCAACAACAACACGCCCCTGTATCACATCGTGCATGACGATGCGATGCTGCGCCGCAATCCGCACTTGATCCCTGCCGCCACGACCGTGTTTGTGCCGCAGATTCCGAAGCCCGGTCCGGTGTATGCCATCAGCGAGAAAGGTCGCTTCTACCATGCCAGCGAAGTCGGTCGGTTTACCAGCGCCAACAGCGCGATGATCTATCGCGATCGCCTGCTGGGCGACGAAGTGTACGGCAACTTTTTTGTGAGCGAACCGGTCCACAACCTGGTGCATCGCGAACTCGTCAAGCGCCAAGGTGTGAGCTTTACTTCGTCGCGAGCGCCGCAAGAACAGCAAAGCGAGTTCCTTGCCTCGACCGACACTTGGTTTCGTCCGAACACGATTCGCACGGGACCGGACGGTGCGCTGTACATCAGCGATATGTATCGCGAGATCGTTGAGCATCCGCACTGGATTCAAGCAGACAAAAAAGCTGGCCTCATCTTTCGCAAGGGTGACGACCGCGGACGTATCTGGCGCGTGACCAAGCAAGGCACGACGCCGCGCAAGGTTCCGCACATTGCAAAGCTGTCGACCGACGAGATCGTCAAGCTGCTCAACAGTCCCAGCGGCGAACTACGCGACCAGGCGCAGCGCTGGCTCGCCTTTAATCGTCCCGCCGACGTGGCGGTGGCGCTCGCAAAATGGTGGGAAACGGAACCCAAAACGGCAGCGAAGGCGCAAGTGCTGTGGACGCAGCAATTGCTCGGCGCTCTGCCGGTCGAGACGCTGACCAAGGCGCTGGCCGATGTCGATCCGCAAGTTCGCGCGCAAGCCGTGGTCATCGCCCGGCAGCGATTGGCCAGCGATCCTGCGCTCATGAACACACTGCTGAACCTGGCCGCTGATCCAGATCCGGCCGTGCAGTTGCAAGTCGCTTACGCGCTGCGTGAGTGCCGCGCGGACGCGACCACTGGCGCGCCGACCGAAGCCTTCAAGGCGTTGCTCGGCAAGCCGGATGTTGATCGCTTTGTCCAAGAAGCGGCCCTCTCGTCGCTGACGCCGGAAAACATCGGCAACTTGCCGATGGCCGCGCTGCCGTTTCCGCAACAGCTGGAAATCGCGGCGGTCGCGCTGCGGATGAAGCGGATTGATGTCGTCGAAGGGCTGCTCGATTCCACGCTGGATCTGCCTGCTCAGGAGCAGCAGTACGCCAAGCTGGCGGCGATCTTGCGTTTGACGTCTCAGGCCGGCCTGCCGCTGGATAAGCTGCTCAGCGAAATGAAAGACAGCACCATCAAGGCACGCGTGACGAAGGCGTTTGCGGGTGCGCGTGAACTGGCGGATGCCGGTTCGTATCCTGTCGAGCATGTCGCGCCGCTATTGGGCCTGGGCGACAAACGCGAAGAAGATGTGCAGCGATTGGTGAGCTTCTTGTCGGCCAACAAGACGCCGCAAGCTCAAGCCGCGGCTGTCACGCAGTTGGTGTCGCTGGCGACTCCGCAAACGGCCGATTTGCTCGCCGCCGGCTGGGCGACGCACACGCCAGCACTGCGTGGGCAGATTCTCGATAGCCTGTTATCGCGCGAGCCTTGGACCAATGCACTGCTGGCCAAGCTGGAAGCGGGCGACATTCTGGCGAGCGATCTCGATGCCACACGCCGTCAGCGCTTGCTCGCGCATCCCAACGCCAAGGTGAAAGAGCGTGCGGCCAAGCTGTTGGCGACCAGCGGTTCGAGCGACCGCCAGCAAGTGATTGCCCAGTGGAGCAAAGTCACCGAGCTTAAAGGCGATCCGGTGCGCGGCAAGGCCGAGTTCACCAAGCGTTGCGCGACCTGCCACAAATGGCAAGGCGAGGGAGCCAGCGTCGGTCCTGACTTGAACACGCTGACGGACCGCTCGCCTACGACGTTGCTGACTTCGATTCTGGATCCGAATCTCGCCGTCGAGCCCAAGTACCAGGCATACGCCGTGACCACCGAAGACGGCCTGGTGCTGTCGGGCATGTTGGTCGAAGAGACGGCTGCCAGCATCACGCTGGCCGATGCCGGCGGCAAGCTGATCCCCGTCGCCCGGCAAGATATTGCCGAACTTCGTGCGACCGGCAAATCGCTGATGCCTGAGGGTCTGGAGCGTGATTTGACGCTCGAGAGCCTGGCCGACTTGTTGGCACTGCTAGGAAATAGCAGTAACTAGCGCGCAATTATTGCGAAACTGTTGACAATCGAAGTGGACGCCCCCTACGATTCTTTGATCGAGGGGCCGCTGCCAGCACTCTTGAGAGGGGACCGCGAAGTCAGCCGATGCCTAGGCATAAAGTTTGCAACTTGGGCATGGACTGACGTGGTCGAGGCTCCGCTGCTTTGCTACGTAAATAGTTACGCATATGAGATTTGCAGTCGTGTGCTAGCAGCAATAACCACCGCCTGAGTTGCCAAAAGACTAGGCATAAAGTTGCAATTTCCCCAAGAATGCAGGCATCTGATGCCCCGCGAAACGAAGCATCAATGAGCCCTTTCGCGACGAAACCTCGCCTCATTATTAGGGTTAAAGAGGTTTGCGGTTGTCTGCATAGACTCCGTTTTAGGCTTTCGAGTAGAATCAGGGTCTCGCCTCATGGCGGTTTCCCCGGCGGTCTGCCGCGTCGGGGCGTCGTGCCTGCCAGCCCCTCCTACCCCCACCATGCCGATGCGTCTTCGATCTCTCGCCCTGTTCGCTTGCTTCGTAGCGTTGCCGGCCTTGGCGCTCGGTGCGACTCCGAAGGAAGATCGCGAACAGCAGTATCGCACTCAGGTGCGGCCGCTGATTCAAAAGTACTGCTTTGAATGCCATGGCGACGGCGCGGCGGAAGGGGACTTCAATCTCGACAAGTACGACACCGCCCAGCGCGTGTTGGAAGGCCGCAAGAACTGGCTGAAGGTGTTGCGCCGTGTGAACGCCGGCGACATGCCGCCGAAAGATCACGACAAGCATCTGACCAAAGACGAAGCCACGCTGCTGGCCAAGTTCATCGATACCACGCTCAACGACATCGACTGCACCGGCACGCCAACCGCGGGACACGTCACGCTCCGTCGTTTGACCCGGTACGAATATCGCAACACGATCCGCGACCTCGTTGGCGTCGACTACAAACCGGCCGCCACCTTTCCTGCGGACGAAGTCGGTTATGGCTTCGATAACATCGGCGACGTGCTTTCGCTGCCGCCGCTGCTGCTCGAAAAGTACCTGGCCGCTGGTGAGGAAATCTCGAAGCAAGTCATTCTGACCGAATCGCCTGACCCGCCGACGATCGCCAATGTCAAAGGCGACAAACTGCAAGGCGATGGTAGCAAGGGTGGCGGGTTATTGGTGCTCGCCAGCACCGGCGAAGGTCGCGCCGAAGTGGTTGCGCCCGGTCCCGGCGAGTATCTGATTCGCATTACCGCTTCCGGCGATTTGGGTGGCGATGAACTGCCGAAGCTAATCCTGCGCATCGACGACAAAGTCGAACGCACCGTCGAGGTAAAGGGCGAAGGCGTTGAAAAGATCGAGCTGAAGCGCCGCTTGACCACGGGCAAGCATAAATTCGGCATGGCGTTTCCCAACGATTTCTACGATCAAAGCGCACCCGAAGGCCTCCGCGATCGCAATCTCAAGATTCATCGGCTGGAAGTCTTCGGCCCGCTGAAGGCTGGTAACGATCACTATCCCGAAGAGCATAAGAAGATCGTTAAAGCCACGCCGGGCAAGAATGGCTCGTGGGAGGATGCGGCGCGTACGAACCTGTGGCCGCTGGCTAGCCGCGCGTTTCGTCGTCCTGTTACCGATAACGAACTGAATCGATTGGTGCAGATTGTTCAGTTCGCCAAAGAGAACGACGACAATTTCGAAACCGGCATGCAACTGGCGCTGCAAGCGATCCTGGCTTCGCCGCACTTTTTGTTCAAAGTCGAAACCTCGCCGCCCCAGGACGCCGCTCCCGATGCTGCGCGCCGCTTGAACGATTACGAACTGGCGACGCGGTTGTCATACTTCCTGTGGAGCACGATGCCGGACGACGAACTGTTCCGCGTGGCGCGCGACGGCAAACTGAAGGAAGCGGACGTACTTGAGCAGCAAGTGCGTCGCATGCTCAAGGACGAACGCTCGCAAGCATTGGTCGAGAACTTTGCCGGACAATGGCTGACGCTGCGGAACCTCGACAACGTGCAGCCGCATTACCGTCAGTTCAACAAGTGGAATCCGAAACTGCGCGATGCGATGCGCAAAGAGACCGAGCTGTTCATTGGCGAAGTCATGCGCCAGGACATGAGCCTGATGCGCTTGCTCGATGCTGACTTCACGTTCGTTAACGAACAACTCGCTGGGCTGTACGGCATCAAGGACATCAAGGGCGAAGAGTTCCAGAAGGTGTCGCTGGCCGGTACGCCGCGCGGCGGCATTCTGACACACGCCAGCATTCTGACGGTGACCTCGAACCCCACGCGGACTAGCCCCGTGAAGCGGGGCAAGTGGATCATGGAGACGCTGCTGAACGAGCCGCCTCCGCCCGCTCCGCCTGGCGTGCCGGAACTGAAGGAAGAAAAGCCGTTTGAGCTGACCGGCACGCTGCGCGAAAAGATGAAGCAGCATCGCGAAGATCCGGTTTGCAACTCGTGCCACCAGGTCATGGATTCGCTCGGTTTTGCCCTGGAAAACTACGACGCGATTGGCGCTTATCGCGACAAAGAGGGG
This sequence comes from Planctomycetota bacterium, assembly GCA_023417165.1. Classification (GTDB taxonomy): domain Bacteria; phylum Planctomycetota; class Planctomycetia; order Pirellulales; family Pirellulaceae; genus JAEZGD01. Next base: position 82 of record JAEZGD010000484.1, on the reverse strand, counting down.
CGATTCGCCATCGATGCGACTGGTGAGCTTCCCTCAGGCGAAAAGTTTGCCGGGGCCGCCGAGCTTCGCGCACTGCTACTTG
>JAEZGD010000394.1 GCA_023417165.1 Planctomycetota bacterium | reverse complement strand
CAACTCGGCCGGAATGAAATGATGAAACTATCATGCCCAACGCTTCGACTCACGATTGTCATCGTCGCGACGCTTTGCGCTTTACCATCACCCGCTGAAGCTCACGAACAGGAAGCGCGTCGCCAATTTCTCGGTGCGCTCATGCAGCTAGAGGATAGCGTGCAAGGCGATTGGCGTTGGACAACCTGGCGATCGCAAGGCGGCCTGCTAAACCTGACCCGTGAAATCGATGCTGGCAAACTCGCGAACCCTGACAATGTCCGCACCAACATTGCGACGCTCACCAAATCGCTCGGTGGCCGTGCAGAGATGACGCAGGCCACGAACGCCATGGAGGCATGGCTTCGCACCCTGGAATTGCCTGCTTCCACCGACATTGTCAGCATCACGGATACGGCTCAACGCGAAGTCACCGCGACCGCGGACGTTCAGGACCGACTTAACCAAGATCTGCGGCGACAGATTGAACGCCTCGATCGTAGTTTGCGAAGCACGCCATCTTCAGGCGCTCGCTGGCGAGACTTCTTGTTTTGGGAAGCAACGACCAAACTCATGGGACAAGAGCCGCTTTCCGATCAGACCCTCAACGCGATGGAGGCCCGCTGGACATTAGCACAAACGCATTGGAACACGCTCCGTTTTCGGTACTTGGCGCAGACGGTATTGCGCGCAATTGTCTTAGCCCGGCGGACGATGACGGCGGATTCAGCGGCAGTCGTCGAACAGGCCATTCAGCTTCTGCCTAATGCAACAGGCGACTTGGATGGCGACGCCATGGCCGCCTTGCTCACGCTCGACCGGCTTGATGTAGCTTCGGAACTGTCTGCGTTATGGCACCAACGCCATGCATCGCCGCATTTTCAGCTGCGCATTCGCGACGCTGCGCTGCTTCCCAAATTCAGCGAAGTCGTCGACGAGACATTTCCTGTCAACGATTACTTCGCCGGCACGCCGGTGCGTGGGTCCGGGCATATTCGAGGCACCATGTTCATTGAGCCACAAAGACGCGCCACGCCGGCATGGAATGTAGTGTTTCAAGGCACATCGACAAGTTCGACGATCGGCTCCAATAGCGGTGTTACCGTGCAAAGCACTGCGAATGCCGCAATTCGCGGCGACAAGACGATCCAATGGCGCGACACGGGACTGGTTGCGTTGCCAGCGACCGCGGCAGCCAATGCCGCGGTAAACTTTGGCGGCATCTCGGCCGGCGGTTCGCGTGGCCGCCGCAACGCGGCACAAAGCGAGGTATATGCGAGTCGATCAGCAGCTGAATCGGACACGGAGATGGCGATTCGTCGCTCATGCATCGACCGCTTGAATGGGCACACCCAACGCCTTCTACAGCCGATCAACAAGCGCTACGAGCAGACCTTCACAGGTCCCATCAATAGCCAGAATATGTTCGCTCCGCGCGTCGTTGTTAAAACCAATGGCACCCATACCGCCTGGAATTGTTGGTATACGCCGGTTCATGGGCTGTCTGCAGCGACACCACCCGAATTGCCAGAAGACGACGCGGGTTGGTCGCTAGCATTGCACGAAGATTTCTTAGCCCGGCACCTCACCTCGCAGTATGCTCAACGCACCGTAGAACTCCAAGAACTTGCCCGCTTACTCGGCGCACAAACTACGCCAGACACTTCGTCGTCGCCAGTATTACGCTTACGAGCGACGGAGCCAATTGAAGCGCGCTTTCAAGATCAAACCGTGTATCTCATGCTGCATTTGGACGAATTTCGCTCTGCGCAGGGCAACGTCACCGCACCTACGACCATCGAATTAGCGTACGATTGCTCGGTCGATAAAGGCAAAGTCCAACTTTCCCGCGCGGCAGCCGCCACCGTACGAATACAACCCAACGAGGCCGCCACAGGTCGCACGCTAACTCTCAAACGCATGCTGATGCGGCACTTAGATCGCGCCCTGCCTGAACAGGCCACGCTCAATAATCTGGCATCGCGTGATGGTAGCCGAGCACTTCCGTCCATTAGCATGCCGATTATCAAGATTTCAATCACCAATGGTTGGTTACAGGCGAGCGGTGAATTCGCCACTCGATAAATCGAAATCATGATCAAGCACATGTCGACCTGCGTCGCGCCCTAAGCATGTGCTCTCAAAACGATCACAGCCTCTGGTTCGATAGCGATCAGCTCACGCATCATTGGCCGCTCTTATTACTTGCAATTAAAAGTAGCATTGCGATAGACTGCCCGAGAGCAATCAATGACACGAGTGCGCATCTCTGTTTTGCACAACACGTTATTTCACTTTTTTCGCAACCTAAGCAACGCTACGGCCCAAGAGGCAGGAGAGTATTTCGCGACGTTTTGAGCACCCTTGCGAATGGAATCGCTCTTCACGTATAGGACGTTTTGCCTGCTGTCGTATGCAACTGGCAGTCGTCCTACGGAAGACAAACCCTAGTTCCATTCAGGAGGCTCCCGTATGACTGTGCTCCGCAATCGTTCTCGCTCGCAATCGCAACAATCTCGGCGTTCCCTCTTTCGCAAATCTCTGCGCCTTGAACGCCTGGAAGAACGCTGCGTCTTGGCCCAAACCGTCGGCACGTTCATCAACGAGCCCGGCGCGTTTCAAGGCTATACACTCTTCTCGCCTTCGCTCGGAACCGACACGTATCTGATCGACATGCAAGGGCGTGAGGTCAATCGGTGGGAAAGTCAGTATCCACCGATGTCGACCTATCTGGAAGAAAATGGCGACATGATTCGGATGGCGCGCATGCCGCAACAAGCGTTTCCTGCCGGCGGCGCCGCAGGGCGGATCGAAAGGTTTAACTGGGAAGGCGACTTGGTTTGGTTTTATGAGTTGAACACTCCCAATCGCATCTTGCATCACGACTTTGAAGTGATGCCGAATGGCAACATCCTGGCGATCGTCTGGGAGAAGAAAACCGGCGCAGCAGCAATTGCCAACGGACGCAACCCGGCCTTGCTGCCGCAGGACGAGATCTGGCCTGATTCAATCATCGAGATTCAGCCGACGGGATCCAGTGGCGGCACGATTGTGTGGGAATGGCATCTCTGGGACCACTTGGTGCAGAACTTTGATCCCACGAAGCAGAACTACGGAAGCATCGCTGCCAACCCACAGCTAGTAAATATCAACTACATACCTACCGGCGTAGGTGAGGGCAACTATCTGGCCGATTGGACGCATTTCAACGCCATTGACTACAATCCGCAACTCGATCAGATCATGGTCTCCACGCGTGAGTTCAGCGAGTTGTGGATCATCGATCACAGCACTACGA
>JAEZGD010000372.1 GCA_023417165.1 Planctomycetota bacterium | reverse complement strand
AACAAACGGCGGCCGCTTGTGGCCCTCCCCTGGCGGAGCCAGAATACCGCCTTCACGACCTTCACCCCGGCAAAATCACGACCATGATCCGCACCTTGGGAACTGTTGGCCTGTTGACCGTTTTCATGAAGGGTTGTAGTCCGGCGACGACATCTGCCCCTGCGGAGCAACCCGCGCCGACCGACCAAACGACCGCTGCGCCGGCCGCATCTGCATCCACGCCAGCGGCTACGCCGTCAGCAACACCCGCGAAGGCAGGTGCGAAGCCAGCCGAGAATCGTCCCGTAGCTCAGACTCCAGCCACCGCTGCCGAGGCCGCCAAGGTGCTCGACCTACGTAGGCTGGAGTTGCCGAAAGATGCCGAGAAGCCCAGTCGTCGCACCTTAGCGGGGTTAAGTTATTCGGTGCCCGGCACTGCAAAAGAGGCGTATGAGTTCTTACGCAAGACGCTGCAAACGCAGCGCTGGCAGGAAGGTGCTCAGAGCTACGTCAGTGACGAAACTTGCAGCGGCAACTTCGAGCGCGACGGCTACAAGCTTTCGGTGATGGCCTATGTCGCGATGCCTGGCAAAGCGTCGGTGACGGCAACAAACCACGGCAACATCGACTTGGCAAAGCTGCCGCTGCCTGCCGATTGCACGCTCATGTATGCGGGGCCCATTGGCATCGCGCATGTCACGGCCGCGCCAGTCGAAGTGACGGCCGCCGAGGTCAAGAAGTTACTGACCGAACAGAATTGGATTCCCTATGGTAGCGCAGGCGATGTGGCCTACTATCGGCAAAACGCGATTCGCTTGTCAGCGCGCGTGATGGCGGCGCCGGCACAGCAAGGCAAGACTGTGATCGACTACAGCAGCGAGTTGCTGTCGGTGGAAATGCCTGCGCCTGACAATTCGATCGACTTGCGCTATACCGATGGACCGATCCAAGTGTTCTTCGATTCGCCGTCGACGATGCAGAATGTGCACGACTTCTACAAGCAAGCGCTCGCGCCGACTGGCTGGAAAGCGACGACCGAGACGCCGGTGAAGGTCGACTTCCATCACTTCATTATCTTCCGCAACGAAGCTATGGACATGTGGGAGGCGAAGCTGACCGAAGTCGATGGCAAGACGCGCGTGCTTTTGACCTTCTCGACCGCCGCGGAAGTCGCCGAGCAAGAACGCCGCGCGAAGGAAGCGATCGAAAAGAAGAAGGCTGCTCAAGACGCCGACAAATCTCAGCCCGGGGCGAAGCTGCCGCTCACGCTTCCGGCTGGAGCGAAGGATGTCGTGGCGGAGCCGCAGGAAATTAAGTTCTCTGTGCCCACGGGGCAAGCGAAAGCCGTAGTCGAAGCGCTGCGCAAGCAATTGCTGGACGCCGGCTATAAAGAAGTCCTCGCTTCGCTAGAACCCGTCGGCGGTTCGGTGGTGCTCAAGCAAGGCGAGCAGATGTTGACGGTGTTCTATGTCGATAGCGGCGTGCTGCCGGCAGAAGTCACTATTACCGCGCAAGGCATCGATCTTGCACCCACTTCGAAAGAGTAGCCATGGCGCTCGTCGACAAAGACGGACTGACCTACGGTGACGCGCAGGCAGACATTCGCGAATGCCTGCGCCAATACAGTGCCGACGAATACCCGGTCGAGCATTTCGCCGATGCGGTCTGCACGTGCGGCTCGCGGCAATTTCAATTGGCCATCGATGAAGAGGCCGGAGTGGCGGCGCGGTTATGCACCGCCTGCGATAACGAACATGTCATGGCCGATGGCGAGGCCTACGTGGACCAAGCCGAACTCGAAATCTGCGAATGTCTTTGCGGTGAAGATGCGTTTGAAATCACACTGGGCGTCGCGTTGTATGCAGATAGTCAGGATGTGCGCTGGTTGTATGTGGGTTGCCGCTGTGTCGCGTGCGGATTGACGGGTTGCTATGGCGACTGGAAGAACGAAGCCGGCGACTATCAAACGCTACTGGGCAATACTTAGCCACTTCGCGGAGGCCCTTTAGGTGGAGGTTATCAAGCGAAACAATGGAAATAACCGCAAGTGGTTTTGAGAGCTAGTCTCAACTGCAATTCTTAGGTGGATGCGGGTTGCTGACTTCGGGACGCCGACCTAGAATCCCAGGAGTTTGCTTGACTCTTACCGCGCCGTTCAAGGGGCGCGAGGAACGCGACCATGCTCGAACGCAAGCCGGTTTTCCCCAACGTCATTGAGATCAATCACCAGGCGGGGGCGATCCTGGGCTGCAATGTCTATCTGGTCTATGACCAGAACGAATGGATCTTGATCGACACCGGCTTCGAAGAAGTCGTCGACGAGATCATCGAGATGATTCGCCAGCTCGACTTCCCGCTCGCGCAATGCAAGTTGCTGATCGCGACGCATGCGGATGTCGATCACGTGCAAGGCCTGGCGAAGATGAAGCAACTCTTGCGCACGCAAGTGGCTTCGCATCCCAAAGCCAAGCGTCCACTGGAAGAAGGCGACAAGCTGTGGACGTTTGCGAACATCGACGCGCAAGACATTCACCTCGAGATGCCTCCCTGCGTGATTGAGCAAGACCTCAACGAAGGGGACAAGATCAAGGTTGGCAACCTGGAGCTGGAAGTCTGGCACACGCCAGGGCACACCGACAGCCAGCTGTCGTTCCGGTTGGGCGATCTGCTGTTTAGCGGCGACAATATCTATCGCGATGGTTGCGTCGGAGCGATCGACGCTCACCACGGCAGCCACCTGCCCGATTTCGTTAAATCGCTGAAGCGCATCCGCGCTAGCGACGCGAAATGGCTTCTGCCGAGCCACGGTCCAATCTTCAAGAAGGACGATGCGCTACTCGACAAAACGATCGAGCGCGTGGAGGGCTATCTGCACATGGCCGATTTTGGCACGTGCGCCGTCGATTGGCCACTGATGGATCAGTGGGAAGACGAGTTGGCCGACGGCCAAATGCCTGGCTAATAGTGGTCCCCTCGCTTTGCTGAGAGGGGCTGCCAGGGCGCGGGCGAAGCTGCCTGCTGAAGAGACGTGGCGAGGCACGCCCCCTCGCCTATCCGTCGTTGTGGCATGCTACACTGGAAGGCCGATTTTTTCCTGCCTTCCTCTAGCCCTACGTGCCCGCCGTGAGCGACGATCC
>JAEZGD010000360.1 GCA_023417165.1 Planctomycetota bacterium | reverse complement strand
ACGCAGTTGACGCGAATGTTGTCGTCGGCCAGATCTTTGGCAAGTGAGCGAGTGAATTGAAGCAGCGCTCCCTTAGCGGTCGCGTAAGCAATCGCACCTGGCACGCCGCGCAGACCCGCGGTGCTGCTGATGGTAATGAACGCTCCGCCACCCGCTTTCCGCAGCGGTTCGAGCGCCGCCTTGGCGAGCCAGAAATTGGCCGATACATGCAGCGCGAGCGTATGGTTCCATTGCTCGGTCGAGACATCTTCGAGCTTGCCGAAGCTGGGGCCGCCCGCGCTGTGAATCAGGATATTCAAGTGCCCCAGCGCGTTGACGGTCTCTTGCACGATAAAGCCGCAGTCTTCTTCTTTGGCGAGATCGACTGCGAATAACACGCAGCGCCGGCCCAGTCCTTCGACGGCCGATTTCACATCGAGCGCGGCGCCTTCGACGTTACGAGCGGCAATGGCGATATCAGCGCCGCGTCGCGCCAACTCGACAACGATCGCCGCGCCAATGCCCAGGGTGCCGCCGGTGACGAGCGCCACTTTGCCGTGCAGGTTCATGCAGTGCGCTCCGCAGCAACCAGGTTTTGTTCCATGCGGCGCTCGATGACTTTGCCGTCGATCGGAATGATCTTCGTGCTGGCGACAATGTCGGTGCGTAGCAGGTCGTGGATGTTGTCGGTCTGTGCCGAGAACGTGTACTGCACAATAAATGCGCCGATCTGCATCCCGTGGCCTTCATACACAGGCGGCCAGAAGTCCTCTGCCCGCGCAGCGAGCGTCTTGGCAAGTTGACGCGTGGCGCGGCCCGAAAAGCCGCTGAGCGCCATCTCCAGCCGGCCTTGCGATTCGCGATGGACGTAGAAGACCAGCGCCGCATCGTGCTCGGGCGCGTCCCAACTGCAATGGGCCCAGTCGCCCTTGGCGGTCTCGTAATACAGACCGGGCTCGTCGCTCGGCGTGCTTTTCGACAGTCGCAAGCCGCCGCTGCACGAATCGGGATGCGGGTCGTCGTTGCGGAACCGCAGGAAGAACGGACACGATCGCTTTTTAGGGTTAGCGACATCGTCTTCGGATTTGAACGGCTCGCAGCCAAACGCCTCGGCGAACATCAGTTCAACAACCGGATTGCTTTTGATCGATCCGAGCGCGACGAGGGCTTTGTCGCTGCCGCTTTTGGCGAAGTCGTCATAAACGTCCTTGGCCCGCTGGACCACCTCTTCGAGCGTGCCCTGACCGGGGCTCCAAACCAGCGTTTGCTTGAGATGTTCTGGGTGCGGCGCATTCGAAGGCGCACGCGAACCGTTCTCGCCGCTGGCGACTCGATGGTGGCGCGTGCCGCCCAGCGTCGAAACGCCATTGAGCAGTTCGCCAAGCAGCACGGAGTCGGACGCGACCACCCATGCTCCTTCCGGCCATTCGCCAGGCTCGGCGCGGCGCACCCCGACGCAAAGCTCTAGTCGGCGGCGGCGCGCGAGCAGCTCCCAGAAGTTCTCTGGTTCGACCGAGAACAACGCGCCCGGCAGCGCGTCGGCCGCGACATAACCGCGTTCGACCAAGTAGTCGCACAAGCGCGAAAGCGCTTTGAGCGGGATGTACTTGACCTCGTTCTTCAGTAGTGCAGCCACCTGATGGCGGTCGAGTCCCGTGTGTTCGACAATTTCCTTAATAGTGCCAGGCCGCTTCCGCGGGTCCGGCATGTGGCCAACGAGTTCAGCCAAACGGAACGAGTAGCGCATGAGACGCTTGCCCTAAGGGGAATGAACCCGCCGTCTGGGAGGACGAGGCTATGGCGGGTTGTTGGCCCTTAGTTTACCTAACTGCCATCCGCAGGGCAATCAGCAGAAAACTACGCAGCAGACCGATCCGGCCCTTAAGGGAGGCAAAATACCCTAAAACCGATACCACTAGCGTCCGATGGACACTAGGCTCCGCTTGTTGAGGTAGTCGATTAGCCCTTCGGCCAGGTTGCGGCTAGTATCGACGCGCAGCAGTTCGCAGCGGTTGCGTTGAGCAAGTGCATCGAGCTCGCTGTTAAAGCGATTCAGCGCCGCCAGGTAACCGCGCCGCAGGTCGTCCGGTTGGGCGAGCAGTTCGTCGGGAACTTCCAGGCCAACGAACTTGATCATGCCGTCGAACTCGAACGCCAATTCGTCGTGGTGCAGGGTTTGAAACAGCACCACTTCGTGTTTGTTGTAGCGCAGCCGTTGGATCGCCTGTTCGAGGTCATCCAAGTCGTCAACGAAGAAGTCGCTGAACAGCATCACGATCTCGCGCCGACCCATGCGCGCCGCCAGATCGAACAGGCAATCGGTCATGCGGGTTTTGTTGGTCGGCGTAATCTCGTCCAGATGCTGCGTCATGCGCACGATCTGATCCATCGAGTTCGACGCCGGCACATAGCCGCGCACCAGTGTATCGAAGGTGGCGAACGAGACCTTGTCGGTCTGGCGCACGATGGAATAGCCCAGCGTGGTCGCGAGCTGTGCAGCGTACAGCAATTTTTGCTGGCGTCCTTCGCCATACCGCATCGATTCGCTGACATCGAGCACCAGGTGGCAGACAAAGTTCGTTTCTAATTCGTACTGTTTGACGAAGTACTTGTCGCGCGTGTAGTAAACGCGCCAGTCGACGTGCTTGGGATCGTCGCCAGGAACGTATTCGCGATGCCCGGCGAATTCAACGGCAAAGCCCGCCATGGGCGACTTATGCGCGCCGGCCAAATTGCCGATCACCAGCCCGCGCGGCTCGATCGGGCGATCGGCCACATGGCTGAGGACTTCGGGATCGAGATAACGAGAGAGAACGCTTTTGGCCATAAGATCAAAGTTCCAAGCTTCAAGTGCCAAGTTCCAAGCCAGCAAGTGCTGGTTCCAACTTGGAACTTGGCACTTGGTGCTTGGAACTTCTGTATTTATGCGGCTGGCTTCGCGTAGGTCTTATCCGCGGGAATCGCTTCCATCAGCATCTCGATCAGCTTTTCGCTGTTGATGTTGTTGGCTTGCGCGGCGTAGTTGCCGGCCAAACGATGCCGCAGCGCAGGCTTAGCGACTGCTTGCACGTCCGCGACGGTGGCATGATAACGTCCGTACAAGATCGCGCGGGCTTTCGCGCAGCTCACCAGCGTCAGCACGCCGCGCGGCCCAGCGCCCCAGTTCACCCACTTGTTGACGAAGTCTGGCGCTTCTTTCTGACCGGGCCGCGATGCCCGCACCAGCGCCCAAGCGTAGCCCAGCACCTGATCGCTGACCGGCACGCGCGTGACCAGCTTTTGATACTCGATGATTTCTTCGCCGCTCATCACGGCCTGGATCTCGCCCATCAGTCCGGTGGTCACGCGGCGCGCGACCTCCCATTCTTCGGCCGGGCTAGGATAATCAACCTTGATATACAGCAAGAAGCGATCGAGCTGCGCTTCCGGCAGCGGATATGTGCCTTCTTGTTCTAGCGGATTTTG
>JAEZGD010000689.1 GCA_023417165.1 Planctomycetota bacterium | reverse complement strand
GTTGCGCTGGCTGATGGGATCGAACTTGTGATCGTGGCAGCGTGCACAACCAAACGTCAGCCCCATCCACACCACGCCGGTCGTGGCAACGCGATCAACGACTGCTTCGACGCGATACTGCTCGGCGTCGCTGCCCCCTTCGTCATTGATTTGCGTGTTGCGATGAAAGCCGGTCGCGATCAGTTGCGGTTGCGTCGCATCGGGCAGCAGGTCGCCGGCGAGTTGCTCGATGGTGAACTGATCGAACGGCATGTTACGATTGAGCGCTTGAATGACCCAATCACGATAGAGCCAGATATTGCGCGGGCCATCGTTGGTGTAGCCGTGCGAATCGGCGTAGCGCGCTTGATCGAGCCACAACCGCCCGAACCGCTCGCCGTACGCTGGCGAAGCGAGCAGTCGATCGACCAGGCGTTCGTAAGCGTCGGGCCGCGTGTCCTTAACAAAGGCATCGACTTCCGCAGGTGATGGCAATAAGCCGGTCAGGTCAAGCGAAACGCGGCGGATCAGCGTCACACGATCGGCCTCTGGCGAGGTCGTGATCTGTTCCGCTTCGAGCTTTGCCAAAATAAATGCGTCGATAGCATTGGTGGGCCAGGCAATGTTCTGAACGTGCGGCAACGGCGGACGCACGATCGGCTGAAACGACCAATGGTCGCTCTTGCCTTTGGCGGCCACCGCGGGCGCGTCGTCTGCAGGAAACTTCGCCCCGGCGTCGATCCAACGGGTCAGCAGCGCTACCTTGTCGGCCGCCAGCGGCTGCGCTTCGTCTTCCGGCGGCATGCGGCTGACTTCGTCCGATTCGCCTTTGACCGCGTGCAGCAGCAAGCTCTCGGCGCTTTTGCCGGGAACGATCGCGGGGCCGGAGTTTCCGCCAGCAAGCATCGCCTTGCCGCTATCGAGCCGCAGATCGGACTCTTGCCGCTCCGGACCATGACAGGCGAAGCAATGCGCCGCGAGCAACGGCTTGATCTCGCGCGTATAGTCAGGCTCGGCGGCCAGCGCTAGCGCCGGCCAACTTATCGCCACAACGGCTAACAGCCGGGCAACAGACAATGACATGACACATGCGGGGATAGGCGGGAAGAAATGAGAAGCCAACCGCAATAAGCCCCTAGAATAAGCGGTTAAGAGAAAAATGGCAAGGAAATAGGGGCGGAAGGCTAGGTCTCGCGGCACGCCCGTGAGGACTGAATGGGCGTCAACGGCGAGAAACTCCGTTCCACGGTCGCGGATGGCAGATTCCCAATCCTTAGGATCTTTGTCGGGCATCGCCTTCTGGCCAATCGGACGAAATGCTGCCCATTCAGCGACGATGAAGGACAGCGGGTCACTGACTCACTAATGTTTGCGTAGGGCCTCACCGGTTGCCTATTGGTACTTCGGCATGTTGCCGATGTAGCTTTCCAAACGCCACGCCATTTGTTTGCGATAGTAGTCGGCTGAGATGCTGCCATCGCTGCGACGCGCGAGCAGGACGCACTGACGGTGATATTCGTCGACCACGGGCGTCAACTCGGCAGCCGGGTGTTTGGGATACTGCTTAAGAAAGTTGCGCACGATCTCAGCCTTCAGCGAATCGGCCGAAACACCGCCTTCCGAGACGGCATTGCCAGGCGGCGCGAAAACACGATCCACTGCCGCCTTGCGCTCCTCCATCGTCGCGTTTTTCGACTTCTCGGAGGTAATGGATTCGATAGGCGTGCCATCGCCGAGGTTCGCCTGCGATACCTGAATGCCGTGCTGCTCGGCTTGCTCCGCTCGGGAAGCTGCATTGGCCTTGCCTGTCTGCAGCGGGACGGATTTGCCAGCCGGCGCACCGTTTTCACAGCCGCACAGCGACAGCGATCCGAAAAGAAAGCCCAACGCAAAAGCACGGTTCGCAAATCCGGTCTTGGCTGGGAAGCGAGACATGATGGGATACCGTTGAAACCATAAAGACGCGAGACTGGCTAATACCCCGTAGAAGTACGGCGATGCTACGGCAGGCTCCTGGTGAGTGCAAGGAAAATCCTGGGCGAATTTACTTCACAGGCCAGGGGCAAATGCAATGAAATCCGAATCTCGAACTTCGACCTTCGGATTTCCTTGGCACTTGGGCCTCGGCTCCTTGGGCCTTCCGCCCGTCCCCTCCTCCCTTGGTCTGAATCTGCTTTCGGGATAAGTTGTGGGCCTGAACAGTTGGTTCAACCACGCATGAAGGGATCCCCATGGCCGTGTCTTACGACATTGATGTGAATGCCACCCGCGCACGCCAGAAGCGGCTGGTGGAAGTGATGCAGAAGCTAAATCTCGACATGGTGATCGTCACCAAGATCGAGCATATCCAATACTTTGTCGGCCCCCGATTCCCTTGGACTATGTCGCCTGTCGCTGCCATCGATGCGCGCGGGCATGTCACGCTGGTCGCGCCGAACAAGCCGCCGGAGGTGGCCGCCGCGGACGAGATCCTGACCTATCAAGCGCAATGGCATTCGACGCTGCGCAACGATCAGCGCGCCGCATCGTCGTCGGTGCTGCTCGATGCGTTTCGCGGCAAGCCAGCGCCGAAGCGGTTGGGCGTGGAATTCTCATGCTTCACGCAACATTTATTGCCGCTGGGCGGCCAACTGATCGACGTCGAGCCCGACATCTATCGCTTGCGGCGCAAGAAAGATGCCGACGAACTCGCGCGCATTCGCAAGGCGATTTCCGCCACCGGCAAGATGTACGAGCGGGCGCGCGAAATCATTCGCCCTGGCGTGACCGAAATCGAAGTCTTCAACGAATTGCAGGCGGTAGCCGTGCGCGAGTATGGCGAAATGCTGACCGGCACCGGCAACGACTATCAATGCGGCGCTCGTGGCGGCCCACCGCGCGATGGTCGCGTCGCCGAAGCAGGCGAGCTGTATATCCTGGACCTCGGCCCCGCGTTTCGTGGTTATTTCGCCGACAACAGCCGCGCCATTGCCGTGACCGAACCGAGCAAAGAACAACTGGCCGCCTGGGCGGCGATTCAAGAGGTCTTTGCCCACGTCGAAGCGACCGCCAAGCCCGCTAAGAGCTGCAAAGAGTTGTTCAACGAAGTGCAAGCGATGCTCGACAAGGCGCCGTATGGCGTCTTCAATCATCACTTGGGGCACGGCATTGGGCTCTTCCCGCACGAAGCCCCGCATCTGAATCCCAACTGGGACGATGTCTTTGAAGTGGGCGATGTCTTCACCGCCGAGCCCGGCTTGTACGCTCCCGAGTTGCGCGCAGGCATGCGG
>JAEZGD010000220.1 GCA_023417165.1 Planctomycetota bacterium | reverse complement strand
GTGTACGATCGGCGGCAACGTGGCGACTAACAGTGGCGGGCCGCACACGTTGAAGTACGGTGTAACGGTCAACCACGTCTTGGGCGTCGAAGCGGTGTTGGCCGATGGTCGCATCGTCCAATTTGGCGGTCCTTGCGAAGACACGCCGGGCCTCGACCTGGTTGGCGCTTTGGTTGGCAGTGAAGGGACCTTGGCCATCGTTACCAAAGTTTGGTGCCGCCTGACGAAGAATCCGCAAGGTGTGCGGACCATGCTAGGCATTTTCGATTCGGTCGACGACGCCACAGCGGCCATCAGCGAAATTATTGGCGCCGGCATTGTGCCCGCCGCCCTCGAGATGATGGATCACGGCATCATCGGCGCGCTGGAAGACGCCTTTCATTTCGGCTTTCCGCTTGATGCGGAGGCTGTGCTGCTAATCGAAGTCGATGGCCTGGAAGCAGGCCTCGACGAACAGCGTCAGCGCATCGTCGCACTGTGCCAGCAATGCGGCGCTCGCGAAGTTCGTCTGGCAGCGGACGCTAAAGAGCGGCAAAAACTATGGAAGTGTCGCAAGCAGGCGTTCGGCGCGATCGGCCGCTTGAGCCCCAGCTATTGCACGCAAGATGGCGTCGTACCGCGTACCAAATTGCCGCACATCTTGCGACGCATTCGCGAGATCGGCGCGAAGTACGACCTGCGCGTGGTGAATGTCTTTCATGCTGGCGATGGCAACATTCACCCCATCGTGCTCTTCGATGAACGCGATGCCGAACAGGTCAAACGCGTGCTCTTGGCCAGTAACGAAATCCTGGACGAATGCCTGGCGTGCGGCGGCAGCGTGACCGGCGAGCATGGCATCGGTGTCGAGAAAATCGCCTTCATGAAGAAGATGTTTACGCCCAGCGATTTGGCGGCCATGGAACGTCTGCGACTGGCGTTCAATCCGCGAAACAATCTTAGCCCCGACAAGCTGCTGCCAACCGCCGGCGCTTGCGGGCACGAACAAAAGAAGCCGCTGCGCCGCGCTGCCGTTTAAACGTTCGTCCATTCACTTTCGTCTTGCCTGGGCAAGCCGTCCCACAGCACGCTTGCATTCGCCACGATATGCCCGACTACCCTCCTCTGTCGCTCACGCGGGTCGAGACGCCTGCCAACCAAGACGATCTGGTCGCGCTGGTGCAATCCGCCGCCAGTAGCTCGCCGCTCTATCCCATTGGCGGTGGCACCGGCCTTGTCTTTGGCCTGCCGCCGAAATCGCCCGGCGTGGGCGTGGTGCTGACCGGGCTGAATCGGGTGATTGACTTCCCTGCTCGCGATTTAACGATCACGGTCGAAACGGGCATCACCATGCAGGCGCTCGCCGATGTGCTGGCCCAAGAAGGTTTGCGACTTCCGATCGACGTTCCGCAACCCGACGTAGCGACGCTCGGCGGCGTGATCGCTACGGCTTGGAGTGGTCCGCGGCGTTACGGCCATGGTGCGATGCGGGATTTCGTCATCGGTATCCGCGCGATTGATGGTCGCGGCGATGTCTTCCAAGGTGGTGGGCGAGTCGTCAAAAATGTCGCCGGCTACGACTTCTGCAAGTTGCTCACCGGCTCCCTTGGGGTGCTGGGCATCATTACCCAAGTGACGCTCAAGCTGCGTCCCATCGCGCAGCAAACCGCCATGCTTGCCCTGCGGACAGCGGATCTGGCACAAGCCGAAGCGATTCTGACGGCGCTTGCACATTGCGATGCCACGCCTGTGGCGATTGAACTCGTCGATGCTCCGGTTGCTGCGCAACCTGCCGCGCTGCAAGCGTATTTGGCTCCCGCAGCACCAACGATCTTCATCGGGCTCGAAGGAACCGCCGTCGAGGTCGAGTGGATGATCACGGAATTGCAACGCGCGCTGGCAACCTTCGGGCAAGTTGCGGCGATTCCCTCTGCGGCCGTCCCCGCCGCGTGGCAAGCATTGACCGAGATGTCGACGATCGCTGCGCCGCTCGTGCTACGCGCCAGTGTCCTGCCAAGCCGAGTGACCACGTTTATCGCGGCCGTGCGCCAAATCGATCCGCAAGCCACGGTGCACTCGCATGCCGGCAATGGCGTGGTCGATGCGTGCCTGAGCCGATTTCCGACCGAAGGGTTATCGCGGACGGTGGTCGCGAAACTTCAACCGCTGGCGACAGCATGCGGCGGGCATCTGGTGATTCTGGCGAATCCGAACGGCCAAGAGGCGACGCCGCAAAGCACGTGGGGCACGCTCGGCCCGCAACAAGCCTTGATGGTCGCGGTCAAGCAGCAATTCGACCCGCATCACCTGCTCAATCCGGGGCGATTTGTATGCTGAAAGACACCGAGCACGCCGCGTCGGATAGAATCGATCTTATGAGCATTGCTCCTTCATCATCGACGAATGCCGATCTCGCCTCGACCGCGACCGGTCCCGCGTTGCCCGTGACGACCAATCCCGGCGCAGGCATTGATTACGGTCTGTTTCTAGACTGCGTTCACTGCGGATTGTGTACCGCATCGTGTCCCACCTATGCCGAACTCGGCAACGAAAACGATAGCCCGCGCGGGCGGATCTATCTGATGCGGGCGGTTACCGACGAGCGGCTGGAATTGACCAAGGAAGTGCGCCGCCATTTGGAGTTGTGCCTCGACTGCCGCTCGTGCGAAACCGCCTGCCCCAGCGGTGTGCAGTACGGCAAGCTGATCGAGCCGTTTCGCGTCGCGATGGAGAAGACCGCCCACGGTCCCGAGAAAACCAACGACTGGTTTCATCGCTGGATCTTGTTTGGCATGTTTCCGTATCCGGAACGGATTCGCCGCTCGCTCGGGCCGGCGCGCATCGCGCAAGCGCTCGGCCTCGACAAGTTGTTACTGGCGACCGGCCTGTGGAAACTGCTGCCTGCGCGTTTGGGACGATTGGCAACTTTGCTGCCGAAGCTGGAGCGTGATCCTGGTCCGCTGCCGGCCTTACTTTCCGCCAAAGGCCCGCGTCGCGCACGAGTTGCCTTGTTCACAGGCTGCGTCGCGGATGCCATGTTTCGCCCGACCAATTGGGCGACCGCACGGGTATTGCAAGAGAATGGCTGCGACGTCATCGTGCCGCAAACGCAGCAGTGCTGTGGCGCGATTCACTTTCACGCCGGCAGCAGTGAGCCCGCGCGGCAAATGGCCGATGCAAATCTGGCCACCTTCAATGCCGCCGACGTCGACGCGGTAATCGTGAACGTGGCTGGCTGTGGTTCGATGCTGAAAGATTATGGCCATCACTGGCACGACGATCAGCAAGCGGCCCGCGCAGTGTTCGCGCACAAGGTCAAAGACGTCAACGAGTTTCTCGCCGAGCTCGGACTTATCGATCCGCCTGGCGAGCTGGCGATTACCGCGACTTACCACGACGCTTGTCACTTGGTGCATGCACAAAAAATTCGCGAGGAGCCGCGGACGTTGCTCGAACGTATTCCTGGCTTGCGACTGGTGGATCTGCCTGAATCAGAGCTCTGCTGCGGCGCGGCCGGCACTTATAACCTGACCGAGCCGGAAATGGCCGAGCGACTGGGCCGCCGCAAGCTCAACAATATTCTCTCGACCGGTGCGCAGGTGGTCATTACTTCCAACGCCGGCTGCTTGCTACAGATCGCGCGCGAAGCTCGTCTGCAAGGCCAGACACTAAAAATCGTGCATCCCATGGATCTGCTCGACCTGAGCTACCGCCGCGAAAAGCTGACTTAACTCGCCCGTCCCTGTGGGCGTTCGTCGCCATTTGGTGTCATCGCAGCGCCAGGTTATTCTGAGACAAGACTTCTGGCTGATGTTGGAGCGTATCTATGCGTCGAATTCTTGCCTGCCGCAATCATTTTCCCGCGATTCTTTGCCTGTTGTTGCTGTTGCCCCAGGCATTGCGCGCGGACGATTCGGGCTTGGAGCCGTTGGTGCAGGTACTGGGCGAGCTCGACGATGCTGCCGTGCAGTCCGATTTGCTGCTCGGCATGCGGGAAGGTCTGAAAGGGCGCAAAACCGTTGCTATGCCCAAGGGCTGGTCCGAGGCCTTCGCCAAGCTGGCGAAAAGCGACAGCGCCGCGGTTCGTGAACATGCCGAAGCTCTGGCGATTATCTTTGATGATCCGCAAGTGCTGGCCACGATGCGCGCTCGCGTGCTTTCCACGAAGACG
>JAEZGD010000161.1 GCA_023417165.1 Planctomycetota bacterium | reverse complement strand
TGGATCGGCTGCGTTATCTCGACGACATCATGCCGGCGAACGTCAATTGCCTGTTCAGCGACCGCCATACCATTCGCGAAGAACTGAAGCTTGCTGACCTGGTGATTGGTTCGGTCCTGATCCCTGGGGCGAAAGCGCCACGCTTGGTCACTCGCGAAGACCTGAAGCTAATGAAGCCTGGCAGCGTGGTGATTGACGTCGCCATCGACCAAGGCGGATGCTTCGAAACGTCGCGTCCCACCACGCACAGCGAGCCGACCTTTTTGGTCGAAGATGTGCTGCATTACTGTGTTACCAACA
The DNA here is from genome assembly GCA_023417165.1 of Planctomycetota bacterium. Lineage (GTDB taxonomy): Bacteria > Planctomycetota > Planctomycetia > Pirellulales > Pirellulaceae > JAEZGD01. The sequence continues at coordinate 4,118 of JAEZGD010000161.1, read as the reverse complement.
TGCCAGGCGCCGTCGGCCGCACCAGCACCTTTGCGCTGTGCAACGTCACGCTGCCGTGGGTGCAGATGCTGGCCGCCAATGGCGCCATCAACGCCGCCAAACTCTCGCCGGCCATGGCGTCGGCGATCAACATTTACGCCGGGCAAGTTACCAACAAGCCAGTGGCAGATACCTTTGGCATGACCTTTCAGCCGCTTGCTTGAAGATCAACTTCCATGAAATATGAAACTCTGCGTTGGGTGGGTGATGTCGATGGCCACCTGATGATGATTGATCAAACGCTGCTCCCTGGCGAGACCAAGGAGCTGCCGTGCCGCGACGTCGATACGATCTTTGAAGCGATTCGCAGCTTACGCGTGCGTGGCGCTCCCGCGATTGGCATTTCGGCCGCGTATGGCGTTTGCGTCGGCTTGCAGCCCTTCTTGCGCGATCGTCAGCACGAGTTCTTCGATCGCGCCAATGAAGTCATCGACTACCTGGCCACCAGCCGCCCCACTGCGGTGAACTTGTTCTGGGCCCTCGATCGCATGCGCGCCCGCGCGGCGGCCTTGCACCGCGAAGGCCTTGCACCGCGCGAAGCGTTGACCACTTTGCTCGCCGAAGCGAAAGCGATTCACGAAGAGGATCGCGCGATGTGCCATGCCATCGGCCGCTTCGGTGCCGAACTCATCCCCAACAACGCAGGCGTGCTGACACACTGCAATGCGGGCGGCCTGGCCACCGCAGAGTACGGCACCGCGCTGTCGGTCTTCTTCACCGCACAAGATCAAGGCAAGCAACTGCACGTCTTCGTCGACGAAACGCGCCCGCTCTTACAAGGTGCGCGACTCACCGCCTGGGAACTCACCCAGCGTAAGATTCCCGCGACGTTGATCTGTGACAATATGGCCGGCCAAGTCATGCGCGAAGGACGCGTGCAAGCGGTCGTGGTCGGCGCCGATCGCATCGCCGCCAATGGCGACACTGCCAACAAGATCGGCACCTATTCGGTGGCGGTGCTAGCTCACGCCCATGGCATACCGTTTTATGTAGCAGCCCCTTCGACCACGTTCGATCTCTCGCTAGCATCAGGCGATGGCATTCCCATTGAACAGCGCAAAGCCGAAGAGATCACGCACGGCTTTGGCAAGCAAACCGCTCCCAGCGGCGTCGCGGTCTATAATCCCGCCTTCGATGTCACGCCTGCGAAGTACATCAAAGCGATCATCACCGAGCGCGGCATTATCGAGCCGGTGACCAACGAACGCATCGCGCAGGTCCTGGGAAAATAGCGAACCCGCGGCTTTCTCGATCGTTGCAGCGAGAAGAACTCGCCTAGACGCTGCGGGCGGTGCTTGCTATGGTGCCCCCCGCTTGTCGCTTGGCTGTTGCACGTTCGCAAGGAAGCTGCCGATGCTGCGTTCATCGCTCATCCTCTCGCTGTTGGTTCTACTATTGGCTGTCGCGCCTGCTGCGGCCGAGAACTTTCGCATGGAGACCGATGTCTTCGTCGGCAATCAGAAGAAGCCGATCTGCCAGACGTTGACACTCTTCACCGAGACGATGGTCTATGACTTCATCTATGGCCCTGGCGACGCCAAGGCAAAGGATAAAGACAAGGACGATCAGCAGATCACCGAGGTGACGGTCTTCGACATGTCGGCCGGGCGGGTGATTCTGCTCGATATGAAGCTCAGCAAGAAGACGGTGCTGACGCACGAACAATTGGTGCAGCTCACCACTTCGATGAAGGTCAATACGACCGAGAAGGATGCGGTCTATCATTTCGCCGCGCATCCGGTGTTTTCGGTCAACTTCGACGAGCCGACTTCGCTGCTGACGCTCACTAGCCCCAGCCTGAGCTATAGCGTCAAGACGCAAAAGGCCGACAATGCCGCCGCGGCTTGGCGCTATCAAGAGTTCGCCGATTGGTCCGCGCGTTTGAACGCGTGCCGCCCTGGCAATTTGCCGCCGTTCGCGCGGATGGAACTCGGCAAAGCGATGGCCGATCGCTCGCTGCTGCCAGAAGAAATCACGCGCACCATGGTCGCACCAGGCCGGCTCGGCAATAAGAAGGTCGAGATGCGCAGCCGCCACATGGTCAACTGGCTGCTTTCGAGCAAGGATCGCAGTCGCATCGCAGCGGTCGCCGAACAGATCGGCACCTACGAGTCGGTCGCCTTCATGGCGTTCGTCGAACCCGAAAAGACTCGCTAATTCCAGGCCTTTTCGCGCCTTCGCTCCCACCGTCCGGATTTGCCAGGCGGAGGGAGTAGAGAACCCGTTTTCGCGCAGTTAAGCTGATGGCTTCCCACCCGTTGTCTGGAGGAGCCTTCTGATGCTGCGTCCCGCCTTGCTTGCGCTCGCCCTACTGCTGGCTTTAATCGGTGTCTCGTCCGCGGCCGAGTACACGGTCGAAAAGAACGACGATGGCCTGACCGTAAAATACGATGGCCAACTGGTTACACGTTATCTGATCAAGTCGGGCGCCAAGCCTATCTTGTGGCCCATCATTGGTCCCTCTGGCAAAGAGCTGACGCGCGGTTGGCCGATGCGCGACGCGCGCGACTTCGAGAAGCAAGACCATATCCATCATCGCTCGCTGTGGTTCACGCACGGCGATGTGAACGGTATCGACTTCTGGAGTGAGTCAGGCAAGAACGGCACGATCGAACATCGCGAGTTCGTGAAGTACGAAGGCGGCCCCACCGCCACCATCGTCGCCAAGAACGAGTGGGTCGGTCCCGATGGTAAGAAGGTGTGCGAAGAAGAACGCACCATTCGCATCGGTGGCAGCAATGACAAGCGTTGGATTGACTTCGATAGCAAAGTCATCGCCAGCGAAGGTCCCGTTACGTTCGGCGAAACCAAAGAAGGTTCGTTCGGCGTGCGCGTTCACGAAACGATGAAGGTCGATGCCAAGAAGGGGGGCAAGATCGTCAACAGCGAAGGCCAGACCGACGGCGAGGCGTGGAGCAAGCCCGCCGCATGGGTCGATTACCATGGCCCGGTCGATGGCGAGACGGTAGGCGTCGCGCTCCTGCAACATCCCCAAAGCTTCCGCTATCCCACCACCTGGCACGTGCGCACTTATGGCTTGTTCACTGCCAATCCGTTTGGTGGTAAAGACTTCAAGCAAGAAGAGAAGTATGGCGACCACACGCTCGCGAAAGGTGACAGCTTGCTCATGCGCTTTCGCGTGCTGCTCCATCAAGGGGACGAGAAGCAAGGCAAAGTCGCCGAAGCCTTCGCGGACTACGCCAAGTAGCTTAAATAGCGGTGGTGTTTGTCAGTGATTTTTCTTGCGCAGACAATCAACTTTATGCAAGCATCGCAGCAAAGCCAAACACCCTATCTTGCCGATAGTTACTTTCGCTGGCAGGCAGACGCCTGCCAGTGTTGTTTGCTTTGTTGATTACATCCCGGACTTGCCCCGAGGAGATTGTTTCCCCGATGACGGTCCATCGAATGCCCGTTCATAATCTCAACGATTTACGAAAATACGTCCAAGAAACACTTTGCCACCAAAACGAACTGGAGATAGGAGCCTTCCACATTACAGAACGCCTTCTGGTGCGTGGTAATGTTCCCTGCGGAATCTTCTTCTGCTTGCACGGTCCGCGCAGCGTGAAGTTGACCGCGATTTGGGAACTGCAACGCAACACGATTTTGTTCTACGGCTCCGATGGCCAGCGACAGCAAAAGACGCAACTTACCGCAGCCCCAGAACTTGCGGTGGCATTGAACTGACAATTTCCCGCAGCCCCAACCTTCCGACGGTCCAATTTTCGCCGTCCTACATCATTGCAACGACAAGCTCCAGCAAGCTTTACGGCATGGATGCCGGAAAACCGCAAGGCGCTGATTGACAGTTGGGAATGGGGTCTGTACAAAACGGCACAACTGATCGAAAGAACACCAACACGGAGGTTTGTATATGCTGGTGCTGTCGCGCAAGGAAAGCGAGCGGATCCGGCTCGGCGATTCCATTGTGGTCACCGTCGTTCGCGTATCGGGCGACAAGGTCCGCCTGGGAATCGAGGCGCCGCCCGATGTGCTGGTCTTGCGGGAAGAATTAGAACCCCACAAGCAACAAGATGAACCCGCTGAAGTGATTTCTTAGGGGTTCGCAGAAGACA
>JAEZGD010000133.1 GCA_023417165.1 Planctomycetota bacterium | reverse complement strand
CGCGGGATCGTGCTTGTGCAGCAGGTCCCAGATCTGTGGCGCTTGGATCTTGTCATTCCACGCGGTCCACATTTCGACCTGCTGCTTGTCGCGCCAGTAGAAGCCGTTGGCGATGACACCGTGCTCGCTGACGCACTTGCCGGTCAGCATGTTGGATTCGACCGTCCATGTCAGCGCGGGAAACGACGCCGTGAGCGAGGCAACCTCGCCACTGGCGGCCAACCGCGATAGCCGTGGCATGTGGTACAGGTCCTGACGACGCAGACCAGGAATCGACAGCATGACAACGTGGGTCGACATAACACTTTCACCACAAATAGGAAAGGAACCTGAACCTGGCGATGCACGCCAATTCTAGCAGAAAACGCCGTGCCAGCAGCGGCGAGCACGTCTTTAGGCGGGAGCGTCGAGCAGCGGTTGCAAAAAGTCGTAGGCTCGCTTGGCGGCGGTGGGGCCTTCGTGGCTATGGCGACTGAGTTCAACATAGACGCCCGCCTGATAGTTGATCTCGCGCAGGGCAGCGAAGATCGGTGCGAAGTCGATTTCGCCTTCGCCGAACATCAGATGTTCGTGCACGCCGTGGCGCATGTCTTCGATATGAATGTTGGCCAGTCGCTGGCGATAACGCTGCAAGTACCGGGCGATGGGCGTCTCGCCTTGGCAGTGCAAGTGGCCGAGATCGAGCGTTAGTTTGAACTGCGGCGCATCGAGCCGTTCGAGCAATTCGTCGTAGCGCGCCATCGTGTCGATGAACATGCCAGGCTCGGGCTCGAAGGCCAGCGTCACTTCGCGCTCGGCAGCATAGGCCACCACCGGCTTAAGGCCTTCGAGCAAGCGCGACCACGCCACCTGCTCGCTGGCACCATCGCGCACGATGCCAGACCAGAACGACACGCAGTCGCTACCGAGCTGCGCAGCAATATCGATCGACCACAGCAAGAACTCGACACGCAGCAGGCGGCGCGCGGGATCTGGCGAGACGAGGGTCGGTTCATGCTTCGCGCGCGGATCGAGCAAAAACCGCGCGCCGGTTTCGATCACCGATCGCAAGCCGCGGCGTTCGAGCGCCGTCAAAAGGACGTCAGCCGAGGCCTGCCAGTTGTCGTCAAACGGACTGCACAGGCGATGGTCGATCGTCAAACCGATGGCGCGATAGCCGAGGTCTGCGATCAAATCGATGGCATCGAGCGGATCGTGGTGGGCCAGTCCGTTGGTGTTATAGCCGAGTAGCATGAGCAGATCGTGAACGAGTAGAGAGGAGCCGGCGCGAGAGTAAGCGTGAGGAGGCGCTCGCTCGTGGGCGCTTGCCGGGGACGAAGCATGCTTCGTCCTAAGTGGAATAAACCCAGCGTCCCAGCGCCATCGCCGGAACGACCAAGGCAAAGACGATCACCGCGTAGTTGGGGCCCGCGGCGTACAGCGTCACCGCGGCATCGAGCGTGATGATCGAAAGAATCGCGAACTTCACCGCCATTTGCACGCGGCGCGGATCGGGATCGGCGATCGCCATCAAGCAGTGGCGTCCAATCGACAGACCTAACAGAAACAATAGCAGCGGCCAAATCCAAGGGTCTGGAAATTCAAACCGCGGATGAGGCTTCACATGCTGCGGCACCAGTAACAGCATCGCAATGCCAAACGCCAACAGCGCGAAGCCTTGCGTGAGTTGGGCGCGCTGACTTTGACTGGCTTCAGTCCGGGCGAAGACCGTGATGCCAAACACGTACATGGCGATTGCGCCAGCAACCAGCAGTTGACCATTCGTAAACCACAGCGCGTGTGCAGCTTGCTCGTCAATCGCGGTAATGCTGGCAACGCTCACACCAAGCAGCACGTTAAAGAAGCGACACAAGCCCATGAACGCTGGCGCGACAAACGTCTTCTTCAGGACCGCATCATAGAGCAACACGCTCACCGCGATCGCCAGCGCCACGACCGCGCTTCGCCACGGCAATGCCGCCGGACTGCCTGGCAAATAGCCAGCGACGCCACCCAAGACAATGCCAGCTACGAGCAACCCAAAACCAATCGCGCGCGCCAGTCCGAGCGAAATCTGGCCTGAGGGAATCGGCCGATGCGGCCGCTCGCGCGTGTCTTGCTCGACATCGAAGACATCGTTTAGCACCATGCCGGCTGTATACAAGAATGCCGACGCGACGAGCAAACACGCCAGCGGCAACAGCGGTTCGAAGCTGCGCTGCACCAGCGCATAGCCCATCAACACGTCGGCCAGCGCGGTAAAGACGTTGGGAATTCGGAACAGCCGCAGCCACGCCAAGAACAGCGAAGGCGGTTTGTGAGCAATGTCCTGCATGAAAGTTCCAAGAACCAAGTATTAATGGCCAATCGCGGCAGGCCCAGTCTACTCTGCCGACCGAATTCTTGGAACTACGACCGCCGCTACGACGAGGCGCTACGGTAGCTCTTGAGCGCTTGGACAAAGATCCAGCGGCTGAGGACGAAGCTGGCCACCGCGAACGCAGGAGCGATCAGCGCTAGCCACCACGTCCATTGATCGCCGAAGCCGAGCGGCTGCGCGACCAACCGGGCCGGGACGTTTATCACCAGCATCACCGGCAACACATAAGTAAACGCAATCCGCAGCGGCAGGCCAAACGTGCCGGAGTAAATCTCCATCGGATAGCGCGAAAAATTGGTGATATAGAACCAAAAATCGTACAGCGATTGATTGCGTCCCAGCCAAATGCTGGTCGCCGCTAGGCTGATCATCAGGCTGTACATGATCACGACGCCGCACACGATATACATCAAATACAGCAGCACGATCCAGGGCGTCAGTACGATCGGCTGCTCGCCTTGCAGCAGCTTCCAAATACTGACGCCGAGCAACACAAATCCCATCACCAGATTCGGGATCGCCGACCATTCGATGCGTTGGAGGCTGATCAAAAACTGCGTGTCGATCGGCTTCAGCAGCGCGAAGTCGAGCCGCCCTGTGCGAATCAGTTCGCTGAACTCCTCGCAGTTATTCATGAACAGCATTTCGACCAGGCTGTTGATGATCCAGGTGGTCGCCAAAAAGACGAAGAACTGCCATCGCCCCCAACCCGTGCCGGCACCGATCATCGTCGCATGCTGAAACACCAGCAGGTAAAAGCCCAAGTTCATCGCGATCCACGACAGCGACGAAATGCACTCGATGACAAAATTGGTGCGAAACGTCATATCTCGCACCAAACTGTTGCGAGCAAACGTTCCCAGCACGGCGAGATAGCGAGGCTGCATGAGGGCAGTAAGCAGTGGCGAGTGATTAGTGGTTAGTGGAAAACTTGGAACTTGGCACTTGGATCTTGGAACTTCATCTTCCTTTATCCTCCAAACCCGCTGTAGCGTTTCACGCCGCGATGATAGAGATAGCGAGAGAGGATGATGAAGAACGCGACCCAAAACACTTCCAGTAACAGCCCGCGCACCAGTTCGGGGCCTTCAATTTTTTGCAGAAACACGGCGGCCGGGAAAAAGGCCAGGTATTGCAGCGGCGAGTACAGCAC
>JAEZGD010000129.1 GCA_023417165.1 Planctomycetota bacterium | reverse complement strand
GGAGACCGGCATTCGCCAGGAAGACATCGCACTCGATCCTGACTTTCGTTGGACGATCGAGTATGACGTCGACGGACGCCGCTATGGACTGGGCGAGCGCGTTCACAAGACCGTCGTCATTTTTCTGGGCAAAGTCGCGCATCAAGCCAACATTGCCATGACCGAGCACGTGGGCTTTGAATGGGTTCGCTGGCACCCACCGCACAAGATCCAGTGGCAAACCATCGATCCACTGCTCGCCGCTGTAGCCGAGTGGAAAGCGAGAAAAGAGGGAACAGAGGCCAGGGAATAGGTGGCAGCCAAGCCAATCTTGCCTGCTGTCCCCTCTACCCTCTACCGCGGCTTCGCCACGCGGGGCGCCGCAAAGTTCGCTTCGCCGCATCCGTAAGTAGCGCACTTGCCGTTGTAGTTCCAACACTCGCGGTGATGCGGCGTCTTGCACCGACTGCAAAACACCAGGTCGTCGATGATCTGGTCGCCGCAGATCGGGCACTTCGCGTCCTCGATCACTTGCGCTTCGACGTGATCGACAAACTCGATGCCAGTCGTGCTCACGAGCATCGCCTGATCGAATAGTTCCATCACGTGCCGCACAAAGGCCGATAGTTCTGCCGGTTGATCCAGCACCATCAACTTGTGAATGGTTAGCGCTCCACCAGCGAAATAGATGTCGATTCCGCCGCTGCGCCGAATGCGCGAGAGCATGATGATCGCGCTGCGGACCCCGCCGCTCAGCAGCGACCGCGCGAAGTCCGGATCGTTGGATTCCACCGTAAATTGACGATCCCACTCCGCATCGCCGATGCGCACTCTATCGCGTTTCCCCAGCGCGCGCAGGCCAAACTGATTCGAAAAGATCCGCACCATCGCGGGCGATTCGTTCCACCGCAAAATTGCTTCCGTACATTTTCGACCACTTTCGCCAGCGACAATGGCCAGATCAATCTGCGTGTTGCCGTAGGGAATGCGAACCGACGGCGATTGCAGCCAGCCGTGCTTGTGGAGGCGGCCGTGATACCACCGCGCGACCGACTGAAAGGCCTGTTGCACATCGCGCGAGCGCGAACGGTTGTACCACGCGACTGCGATCGCGACAAAGATCGCCAACACCATCAAGAAACAGGGAACGCCGTCGTTCATAGCATGCAATCCAGAACAGAGGGCGTCATATTCTTAGGCCATGACTCACCGCTTGCTGTTCCAAATTCACTCGTCTCCGATATAGAAAATATCTTCGTCGCCGCTACGGCCGGGCAAGCGAGGGACAGGCGTATGCTCGTCGATAAACAGCACGTCGGCCGAGGATTCGGTTTCGTCGAAGGTCAACGTTTGGCCATCACGCCGCGTGTAACGCACAATGTTGGAATTGGCAGTGGGCACGATATCGCGCAGTGGTCGGCTATCGAGCGGTAACGCGTATTGCGTTTGCTCACTGAGCCATTTTTCGGCCGCAAAGTTGGATGGTTCGGTAGTATTGATATAGGCTAGGCGCACCACATCCCACAGCCGCTCGCACAAAGCGTCCAGCGTGATCTCAGGCGTCCACTCGACACCAATCTCTTTCAAATTCACGCATCCGCTGTACGAGATATTGGGATGCATGATCGGCGTCAGCCAGCGCACGTCCGGCGGATGCAACGGATAGTCGTAGGGCAATCGCACCTCGACCCGATGCACCGATGCCATCTCGACACTACCCGTCGCGCTGCCGCCGCGGCAGATGCCATGTCCACGAAAGGCAATCGTATAGCGCTGCGGCGGATCACCGGCCGCCGTAAAGGTCAAAATGGTGCTGTCGCCGCGCAATTTTTCGAGCGCGGCATGTTCGGCCTGCAGGCGAGCATCGCTGTTCTCTGGCATGATGGGTTAGGCTCCCTGGTCCGTGGGTTGCGCAGTCGGCGGCGTTTCGGCGGCAGGCGCAATAGGCTCTGCCAAACGTTGATTGGCGATCGCCTCTTCGGTCGTCGGACGCCACACAAGCGTCGCGACAATACCGCCGATGGCGACGACTCCCAGCACCAGCCCTCCCACCCAGTACATGGTCCAATCGGACTCGGCCGCCACACTCTTATCGCCCTTCTTCGGTCGATAGCGGGCGACGTCACTCTCCAATGTTTTATTCTCTGCCAGCAGCTTTGCTTTGTCCTGCCGCAGCTCTTTGAGCGTCCGTTCAAGTTGGTCTTTGGACGCGTTGTAGTCGATCTCGGCAATCTGCAGTTGGTCAAGCAATTGCTTCGCGCGTTCCGCGTTGCCTTCACTAGCCGAGGACAACTGGCTATTTTGCTTTTGCAACTCGGCCAGCCGTTCGACCAGGCCGGGCGTTGTCCCTTGCTGCGTGGTCAGCACTTCATCGAGGACGGCCACCACCGCCTTGTGGGTGCGCGCCGCGTCTTCGTTCGCAGCGATCTGCTCAAGCTGTTTGGTAATCTTGGCCAGTTCGGTTTCAGACTCGCTTGCCGGCACGGCCAGCCTCCACACCAACAGCGCCAGCAAGCAGACCTGAATCGTGAGCATCGCCAGCACGGCCAGGTTTTGTTGCGACGACTGTGGCGGTTGCGTGACATTAATCACCGGCGCCCCCATACCGGGATAACCACCAGAGCGATTGTCGGCGGGCATGGCCTTTCCCTCCTGAAGCATCGCGACCGCCGCAGTAAGTTCCGCGGCCCGATAACGCGAAGCTGTCACGTAAAAGCCGCGTTGGCGCTTGCAG
>JAEZGD010000038.1 GCA_023417165.1 Planctomycetota bacterium | reverse complement strand
CGGCAATCGCCTGCGGTGTGAGCTGATCGCTGCCGCAATCCTCCGGCTTGCTGATGGCGGCTAAATGAAAGATCACCTCGGGTGCAAAGGCTGCAATCGGTTCGATCACCTCAGGAGTCGTAGGCATGGCGATATCCCAAGCCACCAGATCCGACGCGTCAGCCTTTTGCGATGAACCCATCACCTGGTCGCCGCAAGCGCGCAAATGCTCGGCCAAATAGCCGCCGACGAAGCCCGACATGCCGGTGATGAATGCTCGCATGATTCTCCAGGTCCACAGCTAACCGTTGATCTTGAAACCCCACCTGCCCCGCGTAGGGTTCGCTGTTACGCGCAATCTTTCAGCTCTTTTTCGACCCGTTTGAGATCCGCGTCCACCATCATCTCGACCAGTTCGGCAAAGCTGACTTCTGGCGTCCAGTTCAACGCCTGGCGAATTTTGCTGGCGTCGCCGCACAACGTATGCACCTCGGCCGGGCGATAGAACTCGGGATCAACGATCACAAACTTGCGCCAGTCGAGACCGACATGCGAGAAGGCCAGTTCGACGAACTCCCGCACACTGTGTGTCACGCCTGTGGCGACCACATAGTCGTCCGGAGTGTCATGATTCATCATCAGCCACATGGCGCGGACATAGTCGCCAGCAAAGCCCCAATCGCGCTTCGCGTCGAGATTGCCCAGTCGCAGTTGCTGTTGCACACCGAGCTTGATGCGCGCGACGCCATCGGTGATCTTGCGCGTCACAAACTCTTTGCCCCGCAGCGGCGATTCATGATTGAACAGGATGCCGCTGCACGCAAAGATGTCGTAGCTTTCGCGATAGTTGATCGTGATCCAGTGACCATAGACCTTCGCGACGCCATACGGGCTGCGCGGCCAAAACGGCGTCGTTTCGCGCTGCGGCTCTTCCTGCACCTTGCCGAACATCTCGCTGCTGCTGGCTTGATAAAACTTGATCCGACAGCTGACGGTGCGAATCGCTTCCAGCAACCGCGTGACGCCAAGCGCCGTAAACTCGCCGGTCAGCAGTGGCTGCTCAAAGCTAGTCGGCACGAAACTTTGCGCCGCCAGGTTATAGACTTCGTCCGGCGCGGTCTTCTCGACCAGCCGCATCAACGAAAGCTGATCGAGCAGGTCGGCCTGATGCAGCGAGATGCGATCGTGCAAGTGATTGATACGCTCGAAGTTCTCGGTGCTGGCGCGGCGCACCATGCCATGCACTTCGTACCCTTTACCGAGCAAAAACTCAGCCAGATACGCACCGTCCTGGCCGGTGATGCCTGTGATCAACGCGCGTGGCATAGGAGTGGCTAGAAGGTGAGTGTGGGTCGTCCGCCGCAAGTATCTATCTTACCGAATCCAACCAACCGGGGGCCGCGAAACGTCACTTTATGCCTGGGTTTTTCGGTCCTGTGTCGGGTTGCAAGCCATTCTCGGAACATCACTTAGAGCCGGCCGCGCTCGGGCGATGCGATGGCTTTATGCTGCCTCCGATGGGTGGTCGGCTGTCCGGCCTGATTGCCCTTCCAGACCGCTGGCACGCAACACCGTCGCGTGCAATGTCGCAAGTTACATATTACCACATCCACTCTCATTAGTCAATAGTTTCACAATACCTTACATCCACATTCCATCACACCCTGTAGGCACTAACCCGACGCGCCACTGAAGGAAGAGTCATGACAGAACCCGCTGGTCGCCGCGGGCTAGGAAAGGAAAACCGGCGCGCAAAAGAAACGGCCTGGGCAGATGTGCCAGGCCGTTTCGGAAGGATGCCATGCAGCGACTCGCGCGCGTCGGGCGAGTGCTAAGTGGTTGCGGGCGGCTCTTCGCTCGCAGGTGGTTCCTCGCTCGCGACCGGAGTCGGAGTCGGAGGCGGGGGCGGGGGCGGACTGCTGGGCAGGTCAGCGGCCACGTCGCTGGCGGGCTCGCCTTCTTCCTGCGGAACGCGAACGACCGCAGCCAGCGCATCGCTTTCGTCGAGGCTCATGATCCGCACGCCTTGGGTATTGCGACCAATGACGCTGATCTCGTGCGCGTTGATGCGCTGGATCTTGCCGCGCGCGGTCATCATCAGCACTTGATCGGCATCGGTGATGCTGACGACGGCGATCACGCGGCCGTTGCGTTCGGTGGTCTTGATATCGCGAATACCTTTACCGCCGCGGCGCTGCGTGCGATAGCGTTGGCTCGAGGGGCCCTCGCCCTCTTCGTCCTCAGCAGTATCGACCGGTTCTTCGACGGGCGTTTCAACCGCTTCATCGTCGCTCGCCAAATCAGCTGCTTCCTCCGCGATTTCGGCGTTAGGACCAAACGGCGTCCGCTTGCCGTAGCCCTTTTCGCAAACCGTGAGCAGCGTCGCGTTCGGATCGGCGACGACCATGCCGACCAGCGCGTCGTCCTTCTTCAGCGACACGCCTTTCACACCAGAGGTGTTGCGTCCCATCGGCCGCGCGTTCGCCTGACTGAAACGAATCGCCATGCCGGTGCTAGTGGCCAGCAGCACTTCGTCGCCAGGCTTGGTGATGACGACATCGACCAATTCGTCGTCTTCTTTCAGCTTGATGGCGATGATGCCGCCCTTCTTCGGGCGACTGTAGGCTTCCAGCGGCGTCTTCTTGATGAGCCCCTTACGGGTCGCCATCATCAGGAAGTGATCCTCTTTGTTGAAGTCGCGAATCGCCAGGCATTCGGCGATCTGCTCTCCTTCCGAGAGGTTCAGCAGGTTGACAATCGCGCGTCCCTTCGACTCCCGGCGCAGCTCCGGCAAATCGTACACCTTCTCCCAGAAGACCTTGCCTTTGTTGGTAAAGAACAGCAGGTAATCGTGCGTGCTGGCGACGAACAGATGCTCGATTGGATCTTCTTCTTCGGTCGACGCCCCTTTCAGGCCCTTGCCGCCGCGCCGTTGCGAGCGATAGACGCTGGTGGGCGTGCGTTTGATGTAACCACGATGGCTGATCGAGACCACCATCATCTCTTCTTCGATCAGGTCTTCGAGGTTGATGTTCCCCGATTCCTGCTCGTTGATCTCGGTGCGGCGTTCGTCGCCATGCTTGGCGCGAATGGCGATCAGGTCCTCGCGAATGATCGCCAGGATGTTCCGCTCGTCCGACAAAATCTGCAGGTATTCGCCGATTTCCTTGAGCAGCTCGGCGTGCTCGCCTTGCAACTTTTCTTGTTCGAGATTAACCAACTGGCCCAGCGTCATGCGCAGGATCGCATCGGCCTGCACGGCGGTCAGCGAATAGCCTTCGGCCACGCCGCGTTCTTGTTGGAACTGGGCGAAGCCTTCTTCGCCGAGCGCGCGAGCCATCATCGACGATGGCGCCACAATGCCCATCAAGCGCTGCTTGGCGTCGGCCTGGCTCGACGAACTGCGGATGATACGAATGATCTCGTCGATATCGGCCAGCGCTAGCAGCAGGCCTTCGACCGTGTGCTTGCGACGACGCGCCTTGGTGAGCAGGAATTGCGTGCGACGGCGAATGACGCTGATGCGGTGCCGCAGGAACTCGGACAACATGTCCTTGATCGTCAGCAGCCGTGGCTTGCCATCGACCAGCGCCAGCAAGATCACCGAGACCGACTGTTGCAGCGGCGAGAACTGATAAAGCTGATTGAGCACCACGTCGGGATCGGCGTCGCGCTTCAGCTCGACGATCACGCGCACCGGCTCTTTCAGATCGCTTTCGTCGCGAACCGCGCTAATGCCCTTGATCTTGTCGTCGTTCACCAGATCGGCGATCTTCTCGATCACGTTGTCGCGCGACTGCTGGTACGGCACTTCGCTGATCAAGATGCGATAGCGATCTTTCTTGTACTCTTCGATCTTCGTCCGAGCGCGCAGGACGATCGTGCTGCGCCCGGTGAGGTACGCGCGCTTGATGCTGTGGCGGCCCATAATGATGCCGCCGGTCGGGAAGTCGGGACCGGGAATGATCTCGAGCAGCTCGTGCGGCGTGACATCGGGATCGTCGATCATGCGGACGAGCGCGTCGCAGACCTCGCGCAAGTTGTGCGGCGGGATCGACGTGGCCATGCCGACCGCGATGCCTTGCGCGCCGTTGACCAATAAGTTCGGGAACTTCGACGGCAGGACGGTCGGCTCGGTGCTGCGCTCGTCATAGGTCGGCACATAGTCGACCGTATCGAGCTTCATGTCGTCGAGCAGCAGCGCCGCGATCGGGCTCAGCCGCGCTTCGGTATACCGCATGGCCGCCGCGGGCAGGCCGGCGACCGAACCGAAGTTGCCTTGCTTGTCGATCAGCACGTGGCGCATGTTCCACTCTTGGGCCATGCGGACCAGCGTGGGATAGATCACCATTTCGCCGTGCGGGTGATAGTTACCGCTGGTATCGCCGCTGATCTTGGCGCATTTGACGCGGGCGGCGCCAGGGCCCAAGTTCAAGTCGTCCATCGCCACCAGGATGCGGCGTTGCGACGGCTTCAAACCGTCGCGGACGTCGGGCAGCGCGCGGCTGACGATCACGCTCATGGCGTACGTCAGATAGCTTTCCTTCAGCTCGTCTTCGATCGGCTGATCCAAGAGACGAGTGCCATCGCCAGAGCCGTTGCCTTCGTTGGCGGGGGGCAGGTTTGCAGGGTCGTTGTCGTCAGGCGGCAGGGTCGAATCGGTGGACAACGCGCGTCCTTTCCGTGGCTAGAAATCGCTCATCCGTCAGCGCAAAATTC
>JAEZGD010000660.1 GCA_023417165.1 Planctomycetota bacterium | reverse complement strand
CTGGTGGACAGTGCGGTTGATCGGGGCCGGGGCCGACTGTTTGCGAACCGGAGCGCAGGCCTCGTTCACCAGTGCGAATCGACAGGCATTCCGACATTTATGCCTGGATTTTGCGAGCTGCGATTAGGCGAATCCGAGGCAACGACAGATCCGCAAGTGCTTATAGCGGTTCGGTTTGCGGTTATGCCTGGGCCCACAACCACATGCGAAGTCGGTGCATACCGGAGATGCTTTATGCCGGCCACCTTTGGGTGGTAAGTAGGCCAGCGATGTGCGACGCCGCGCACTTCATTACTGAGAAGATGATTGGCTTTAGTTGCCAAAGAGCCTAGTAAGTATCGTACGCGTCTAGCAGCAACTAGGCAAGAGTTTGCGAATAAATCTTACCAATGCAGCCCTCTCGCTAAGCGAAAAGACTACGGACGTTGGAAGCCGAACTCTGCTTCCAGAGCTTCGAGCAACTCGACCGCCGACGCGGTCTCCTGACTGAGGATCACATTGCGGCCATGAATCTGTGGCAGCAAGCGGGCAGGCGATTGCTTCATCAAGGCGATGTGCTGCTGCAACTGCGCTGCATGAGCGGGATCGGCTTCCGCGCTCGCCAGCGCCTCCTCGCCCACAATCTTTGCCGCTTGCTCACGGGCTTGCGCCGCGCTGCGGGGTGAGTCTTCGGCAAACAACCAGCGATCAAATTCGGCAAAGTCGCCAGGTGCTAACTTCCAAACGATGAGCGCCAGCTTCGCCAGTTCGCAAGCGTCGGGCGAAGTGCTCCCCTGCTCGCTGATATTCGGATTGCATTTGTGCGACAGTGGCGTCGGCAACAGCACCACGGTCAGCTCGCCCTTGTATTCATTCTGCGCGAGCATCAAGTCGGCATGCATCGTTTGGCAATGTCCGCACGCGTAATCAAATAGCAGCACCACCACATACTTGGCGTCGACTTTGCCAAAGTGCGGCATGCTGGCGACTTCGACTTTGGCCGCACCGCCCAGGATTTCGAAATACCGCGTCGCCGCATCGGTTGCTGTGTCAACGATCACCAGCGGCTCGTCCGTCGGCTGGTCGGCAACGTGATTGAGCGCGTAGTAAGCCATCGGCGGCAGATACCACTGCCCTAGTGGAACCGCCGCTGCCAACAACAGCCCGCCGCCAGTCGCCAGCGATCGCCCCTTCGGCGACATCGCCAGGCCCATCGACGCGAGCCCCCACGCCAAGATCGCACAGGTGTGCGCGGCCATGCAGTACACGCACCAATGCCGCAGCTCAAACGCTTGCAGACCGATAAACCACACCGCTGCACCCGCCGCTGCCGTGGTCAACAACACCAACAGCCACCGCGCGATGCGGCGCGCGGTCTCTGGCAAGCGAGGTTCATCGAGCGCCGAAATAAGCAGAATCGTCAGCCAGAGCGAAGTGGCCAGCATGCCCACCGGTTGATCGAACCAGTACGACCAGCGCGAACTCAGCACGCCCTCGCACGAAAGCCCTTCGCCACCGCAACCCGCCGCGGTTCGCCCTGTCAGCGCGAGCCACGCGAGATAACTGCTAATCGCGAGCGCCACCGCGGCGAGCCCGCGCACACCCCACAGCGCACGCGTGGCGGCAGGCATCGTGGAGGGCGGCGTCGGCACTTCTGGTAGATCGCTCATATTCCGATTGTAGCTTGTCGCTCGTGGCCCAATGTTGCCGGCCTGGGGGGAATGTAGTGAGTTTGCCGGAAGACGGACATGCGCAGTTTTCGCGGCCCCAAAGGCGACGATAAACCGCACTTCCCTTTCGAGCCCGCTCGGGGGACCCTAGAATGACCCGTTTTCCGCCAGCGTTTCGACGATTCACCTGAGGGCCCGTTATGTCCGGCCATCCCGTCGCTGTGGTTACCGGTTCTTCCCGCGGAATCGGTCGGGCGATCGCGCTGCAACTGGCTCGCACCGGCCATGACGTGGTGGTGAACTATGCCACCAATGCCGCCGCGGCCGAAGAAGTCGTCCGCGAGATTCAGTCGCTCGGCCGCGCCGCGGTGGCCGTGCAAGCCGACGTCGCCGTGGCCGAAGATCGCGAGCGGTTGATTCGCGCCGCGATTCAGCATGGCAATCGGCTGGATGTGCTGGTGAACAACGCCGGCATCACTTCGCCGGGGCGGCGCGATTTGCTCGAAGCGACCGAAGCGAGTTGGGACCAAGTCTTCAGCACGAATCTGAAAGGACCGTTCTTTCTCGCCCAGCGCGCCGCGCGCGAGATGCTCGCTTGCATCAGCAGCGAAGTCAGCGAACGGGGCACGATCATCAACATCTCGTCGATCTCGGCCTATGCCGTCTCGACCGACCGCGCCGATTACTGCATGGCCAAGGCGGCGATGCAGATGATGACCGCGCTGCTGGCCACGCGACTCGCCGACGATGGCATCCGCGTGTACGAAGTTTGCCCCGGCGTGATCGCCAGCGACATGACCGCGCCGGTGAAAGCGAAATACGACAAGCTCATTGACGAGGGACTGAGCCCGATTCGCCGCTGGGGCCAGCCCGAAGACGTCGCCCAGGCGGTGGCGATGCTGGCCGCGGGTGTGCTCGGCTTCAGCACCGGCGAACGCATCAACGTCGACGGCGGCTTTCACCTGCGACGTCTGTAAGTTTCTCACTCCCATCATCAACCACGGCTCGACACGGCTTTAAGGTCCGAGCTTCCCTCTCACGGATTGAGAGGACGACTTTATGAAATTCGCGCTATTGGGCATCGACGACGAACTGCTGACGCTGGCGCGAGAGCTGACCGCGCGCGGCGAGCATACGATCGTCGCGATCTATGAGCCCGGCGAGCACGACGCCGCCGCGCGCCAGCTCGCGCCGGATGCCGATCACGAGCAAGAGTGGGAAGCGCTGCTGCTGGAAGACGTGGTCGATGGCGTGCTTGTCGGCCGTGGTGGCTCCAGCGGCGATGCCAGGGCCGATCAGCTCAAAAAACTGGTGCAAGCCAAGGTGCCGCTCGTCGTTGCGCATCCGGCGTGCGAATACATCGATGGCTACGAAAT
>JAEZGD010000767.1 GCA_023417165.1 Planctomycetota bacterium | reverse complement strand
AGTGGAAGGTCTCGACGCCCGCCCGCAAGGCATCGCTAAAGTTGTCGAATCCCAGCGGAAACACCATGAATTCTTGCACGTCAACCGCGTTGTCGGCGTGCTGGCCGCCGTTGATGATGTTCATCATCGGGGCCGGCAGCAGGTTGGCGCCGCAACCGCCCAGGTAACGATACAGCGGCTGCGAGGTGAAGTTGGCGGCCGCCTTGGCCACGGCCAGCGAGATGCCGAGCAGAGCATTGGCGCCCAGCTTCTTCTTGTTGGGCGTGCCGTCGAGTTCGAGCATCTGCTGATCGACCGCGATCTGGTCGAGCGCTTCCATGCCGATCAGCGCTTCGGCCAGCGTGGTGTTGATGTTTTCGACCGCCTTGGCGACCCCCTTGCCGAGGTAAACCTTTTCGTCGCCGTCACGCAGTTCCCAGGCTTCGTGAGCGCCGGTGCTTGCGCCGCTGGGGACCGAAGCGCGGCCAAACGAGCCGTCGGCCAGCGTCACTTCGACCTCGACCGTTGGATTGCCACGGCTATCGAGGATTTGGCGACCGTGAATATTCGTGATCATGCTCATGGGGGCACCTTATGGGGGCGAAACAGTTCGTTGGTAACCGGACATTCTGCCGAATCGGGGCCAGATTGGGTAGTGGACAGTAGGCGTCGGTCCGCGGATAGACTGTAGGCATGAATTACGTAAGTTACGTTCCTTTCACTTCATGAGACGAACCTATGGACGATGCGCAATTCTGGGGCCTGATCGAATCGGCTTGGGCCAAGATTGGTGGCCAGACCAAACCCAGGAAGCAGTTGGCCAGCGGAAAGCTCTCGCAAGATCGGCGGGAAGAAGTCGCCGGCGAACTGATGGACGCCCTGGAGGAAATGATTCCCGCGCTCGAAGGCGTTCTGGCTGAACTGACGGCCGAGGAGTTGGGTGCCTTCGATCGGATCCTGGAACGCAAGCTGTACGACATCGACCGGGCAGACGTCCACGAGGTTCTCGATGGCTCGGATGACGGCTTTTTATATGCCCGCGGGTTCGTCGTAGCGCTCGGCGCAGCGTATTATGATGCCGTGAACGCCAATCCGGCGGTGGCGGTTGGCGATGTCGAGTGCGAAGAGATGTGCTACATCTCTTGGCATTTATATGAAGACAAATTCGAGGACGAGTTGCCGCTTTCGGAGATCTCGCGCGAAACCTGCTCGAATAAGGCGGGCTGGCCAGAACTATCCCCTTAATACGATTTGAGAAGCAATGTTCACTGGATTGGTCGAAGCCCGCGGAACCATCGAACGCCTTGAGCAACGCGGGCCGGGCGTGCGGCTATTCATTAACGCCGACGTCGTCAGTGAAGGGGCGCTGCTCGGCGACAGTATCGCGGTCAATGGTTGCTGCCTCACGGTGGTGGAAATCGCTGGCGACTTGCTCGCCTTCGATGCGGGAACCGAAACGCTCAGCCGCACCAATCTGGACGGCTTGAAATCGGGCTCGTTCGTCAACCTGGAACGCAGCCTGCGCGCTGGCGACCGCCTGGGCGGTCACTACGTCACGGGACACATTGATGCCACCGGCACGCTCGACCAGCGGATCGACGAAGGCGATTGGTCGAAGTTCTGGTTTCGCGTGCCGCCCGCACTGACCATGCAAATGGTCAGCAAAGGCTCGATCGCCGTCGATGGCGTCAGCCTGACACTAGTCGACGTCGAAGCCGAACGCTTCAGCATCGCCTTGATTCCGCACACGTTGGATGTCACGACGCTCGGCCAGTTAAAGCCTGGCGATGTGGTGAACCTGGAAACCGATCTGCTGGCCAAGTACGTCGAGAAGCAGTTGGCAGGTCGATTGCCTGCGTAGCCATCTCGCTCCGCGAGATGAAAATCTCTGCGGAACATTTGCAGTGCGACGGATACCAGTCCGCAGCAAAGCCCTCCTTCGCAGCAGATCAACCACGCCCAGATTTGCCGCTCGGCGGAGCGAGCGGCCTACGTAGTCATCTCGCTCCGCGAGATGAAAGTCTCTGCGGAACGCCTGCAGCGCGAGAACGGTCAGCCAGTAGCCTCGCCGCACACTGTATTTCCGCTACAAAGCGCACGCCGCCTACTGAGTTGTAGCCCCTGGCATCCGCGCCGCGGTCGGCTACAATTTCCAGCGTTCGGATTACTTCTTTGGCATCTCGGCGACCGTGTTGATTCCCTGCGGAACGATTTCCGTGGCGGATCGGCAGCGCTGCATGCGGCACGCCGCAGGCAGTGCTCGTGGTGGCGTATCCTCATCGCAAAATAAAAGCAGCACATGACTAGCATCCTGGCTTGCACGCCGCTGCGTGATTGGCACGCCGCTCATGGCGCTCGACTTGTCGACTTTGCCGGCTGGGAAATGCCGGTGCAGTACACGTCGATCGTCGACGAACACAAAGCCACCCGCACGGCCGCTACGCTGTTTGATGTCTCGCACATGGGTCGCCTCCGCTTCGACGGCCCCGACGCTGCGAAGCTTCTCGATCATCTGCTGACCCGCAAAGTCATTGGCATGGCCCCCGGCAAGGTGCGCTATGGGTTGATCTGCGAAGACTCTGGCGGCATCCTGGACGACATCCTCGTCTATCACCTGATCGATCAGCATGGCAAGCCGTTCTATTGGCTGGTGGTCAACGCCAGCAATCGCGAGAAGATCATCGCCTGGATTGATCAACATACGCCGCCGTCGCTGAATGCGTCGTACACCGATCACACTACCGATACCGCGATGATCGCCGTGCAAGGTCCGCGCGCCATCGAAGTCATCCACAAGGCGCTCGGCCTTCAAGTCGGGCAACTCGATAACTACAGCGCGGTGGTCACTACCATCGAAGGCGAAGTCGCCATTGTCAGTCGCACCGGCTATACCGGTGAAGATGGCGCAGAGATCGTCGTGCCGGCCGCCGTGGGACAAAAGGTATGGCAGAAGCTGTACGACGCCGGCCTGCCGCTGGGATTGGTTCCAGCCGGTCTGGGCGCGCGCGATACGCTGCGCCTGGAAGCCGGCATGCCCCTGTATGGTCACGAACTGACCGACCGCATCGATCCCTATACGGCCAATCTCAGCTTCGCCGTCAACCTCAAGGGGCGCGAGTTCGTGGGACGAGACGGTTTAGTCGCCGCGTCGCAAAACATTCACTTGCCAACGCGCATCGGCTTGGAGTTGGCTTCGCGCCGCGTCCCGCGCGAGCACTACACAATTATGCTGCCAGGCGAGACGCCGCGCATCCTGGGCGAAGTCACCAGCGGCACGTTCTCGCCGACACTCGACCGCCCCATCGCCATGGGCTACGTCGCACGCGAGTTCGCCGCGCCAGGTACGATGCTGGCGATTGACATTCGCGGCAAACAGGAACCCGCCAAAGTGGTGCCGTTACCGTTCTATAAACGTTCGTAAACCACGCGAGCGCGCTCACCGCCGCGCAAGCGCTGGGAATGACCATTCACTGACCACTGACTACTGATCACTGCTATGAAACCTGAACAACTGCTGTATGCTCCGACGCACGAATGGGCCGCTGTGACCGAAGAAGGTGGCAGCAAGGTCGCGACCATTGGCATCACTGCCTTCGCCGTCGAGCAACTGACTGACCTGGTGTATATGGAACTGCCCACCGTGGGCAAGAAGCTGGCCATTGGCGACGAGTTCGGCAACGTTGAATCGGTGAAAGCGGTGAGCCCGCTGTATAGCCCGGTGGCTGGCGAAGTGATCGCCGTGAACACGACGTTGCCTGACCATCTCGAAACGCTCAACAGCGACCCGTACGGCCAAGGCTGGATTTTGAAACTGAAAATCACGGACGAAGCGGGCCTCAGCAAGTTGCTGGATCACGCCGCCTACGTCAAGCAGTGTGAAGAACACGGCTAAGAAGTGGGAAGTGCTCAGTGAGCAGTGGGCAGTTAAGACTGTCGCATTTCACTTGTCACTTGCCCTTCGTTGCTTGCTTTACTGCCCACTAATCACTGCTCACTGCCCACTGCTTCCATGCCTTACTTTTACAATACCTCTGAAGACCAGCGTCAAATGCTGGAAACGATTGGCGCGGCGTCGATTGCGGAACTGTTCCGCTCGATTCCGGCCGAGATGCAATTGCAGCGCCCGCTGAACTTACCTCCAGCGCTCAGCGAACTGGAACTGGCGCAGCACATGCAAGCGCTGGCGGCGAAGAACGCCCATGCTGGCAACAAGGTTTGCTTCCTCGGCGGCGGCAGCTACGACCACTTCATTCCGGCAGTGGTTGATGCCTTGGCTGGCCGTGGCGAGTTCTATACCAGCTATACGCCGTACCAACCCGAAGTCAGCCAGGGTAACCTCCAGGCGATGTTCGAGTATCAGACGCTGATCTGCGAACTGACCGGCATGGATGTCTCGAACGCCAGCCTGTACGACGGCGGCAGTGCGGCAGTAGAAGCCGCCTTGCTGTGCATGAGCGTCACCAAGCGCGAGAAAAAAGTCGTTACGCTGGGGTCGGTGAATCCAGAATTTCGTGAAATTCTGCGCACTTATTTCGCTTGCATTGGCGCGGAATTGGTGACCGTTGATTGCCCCAATGGCGCTGCATCGCTCGAAGATGTGGCGGCGGTAGTGGATGATCAAACCGCCTGCGTGTTGGTGCAGCATCCGAATTTCTTCGGCTGTTTGGAAGATGTCGAGAAGCTGGCGAAACTGGCACACGAGCGCGGCGCGCTGTTAGTGGTGTCAGCCGATCCGATCAGTCTTGGCCTGCTGAAACGTCCTGGCGACTTGGGCGCCGACGTAGTGGTGGCCGAAGGGCAATCGCTCGGCAGTCCGATGGCCTTCGGCGGACCATACCTGGGCATCATGGCGTGCCGCGAGCAGTTCGTCCGCCGCATGCCGGGCCGCATCGCCGGGCAAACGGTCGATCGTCGCGGACGTCGCTGCTGGGTGCTGACGCTGCAAACTCGCGAACAACACATTCGCCGCGAAAAGGCGACCAGCAACATCTGCACGAACCAAGGCTTGTTCGCGCTGCGTGCAGCGATCTATCTCAGCGTCGTCGGTCCGCATGGCCTGCGCGAAGTGGCGGAGAACTGCGTTCGCAAGACGCGCTTCGCTGCCGAGGCGATCACCGCCGACGATCGCTTCCAACTGGCGTTCAATCGTCCGACGTTCAAAGAGTTCGTCGTTCGCGACACCAAGGGACGCGTTGCCGAATTGCTGGCCGAAGCCACCGACGCGGGACTGCTCGCTGGGTTGGCGCTCGGCAAGTGGTATCCGGAGCTGTCGGACTGCTTCCTCGTTGCTGTTACCGAGAAGCGCACCAAGCGCGAGATCGAATGGCTTGCCGATGCGCTCTCCGGCGTCGCCACGCCGTCATTGACTCACGCTTAAGTCGTCCTCTCGCCACCCTGCGAGATGCCGAACAAGATATGAGGGCCGCGCTGGCCCTTTCACTGGGTCGCATGCCAAAGATGACCTGCGTGTGACCACTACTATCCAGATGCAGACTCACACTCTCGCTTTGCGAGATGACTACAACCATGCGTAACCATCGCGCTGCCCAATTGATTTTCGAACTCTCGTCGCCGGGTCGCCGGGGCGTGAGTTTTCCCGCAAGCGAAGTGCTGTCGGATCGCGCGCTCGAGACGCTGCTGCCGCCAGAACACCTGGCAGACACATTGCCGCCGCTGCCCGAAGTGGCCGAGCCCGAAGTGGTGCGCCACTTCACCAATCTGTCGACCCTGAATATGTCGGTCGATACGCACTTCTACCCGCTCGGCAGTTGCACGATGAAGTACAACAGCAAGCGCAATGAACGCATGGCGTCGTTGCCTGGCATGCTGGACGTGCATCCGCATCAATCGGACGAAACGCTGCAAGGCTTGCTGCAACTGCTGTACGAACTGCAAGGCGATCTGGCCGAGATCAGCGGCTTGCCGGCCGTGAGCCTGCAGCCTGCCGCCGGCGCGCATGGCGAGTTGACCGCGCTGATGGTGGCTGCGGCTTACTATCGCCATCAAGGCCAGCCACGCACCAAGGTGCTCGCGCCTGATAGCGCTCACGGCACCAATCCCGCTAGCGCTCACATGGCGGGCTTTGATTTCGTGACGATCAAGACG
>JAEZGD010000766.1 GCA_023417165.1 Planctomycetota bacterium | reverse complement strand
GATCTTGCCCCCTTCGTCAAACAGCATGTGGCACTTTGCACAGCTTTTGGTGAACAGCTCTTTGCCAGCGAGTGCGTCGCCGCTGGCGCCTGCGAGCAGCTTGCGCACCTTGGCGATCTCGTCGAGCTTTTCCTGCGGCGTGGTGCGCGTGCGGCCGAACACTTTCGGCAAAAGCTCGTCGATGTGCGCATCGCCATGCAAACGCAGGCGTTCGATCACTTCGGGCGCGATGTCGCTGGCAGGAATTTGTTTAGCGGCGACGGCGTCGACGAGCGCCACTGCCCAGGGCTTGCGCGCGGCCAAAGTGTCGATCGCAGTGGGACGCACTTCCTGGTCTTTCGGCAGCTTGGCGTAGCCGACCACTAGCTTCTGGCCCAGCTCAGCATCATCGAAGCGCTGTAGCGCCGTCAGCGCCGCGCGTCGCACGCTGTGCCACTGGCTGGAAAGCGCGACATCGAGCAACACCTCAGCCGCATCGGGCTTGCCGACCTCGCCCAGCAGCGCGAGATAGTCGATGCGTTGTTGCTTGATCTTGGGATCATCGTTCTGGACATACTTCAGCACATAGTTGTAAGCCAGTTCATCGCCAAGACGCAGCCGCAGCGCCATCGTCACCGGTGTCTCATCGGCGGCATTGGAACTCGCCAGCATCTGCTCGGCCAACTCCTTCGGTAGTGGCGGCAACGAGCGTCCCACAAACGCGGTGTTGATGCCTTGCAGCAGAATCTGCCGCTCGGCATTGCCAGGGGCGGCTTTCAGCAGCGCCGCCAGCGTCGCCAGATTCTCAGGCGTCGGTTCCGCCGCATAGCGTCGCGCCAAGCGGCTCATGATCGTGTCGCGCACGATGGGGTGCTGCCAGCTTTCCGAAGTGTTGAACAGATCCAACACCAGTTGGCGATCGCTGGTTGCTTTGCTTTCGATGCCCCACCAAATCAAGAGCGGGACGTGTGGATCAGCGGCATCTTCGTCGCGATAAGCGAGGTTCTTCAAAATTGGCAACGCTTGCTTGCCTGGCAGGCGTTTGGCAGAGGAAGCAAGTTGCGAGCGCACGAATACCGATCGATTGTTAGTCGCTACATTACGTAAGAATCCAGCGGTGCTTTCGTCGACCTGCGACGCATCGCCCCAAAACCGTACGATCCATTGCGCATTGGCTTCTGACATCGAGCGAGAAAAGTCAGGCGGCGAGGTCCAAACAGGCCAGAGAAAGGAGGCCGCCGAAGCGTTGTGCAGCAGGACGCTGCCTGCAGGCGAGACGAAGTCATCGTTCTGAACAATTTCATCTCGCAGCGCCGCTACAACCTCTTCGCGGCGTTCGGCAATCAAACGCAATCCAGTCTGTTGCACCCACTTATTCGGCGAATGGCCGACGGCGCGGACCAAGTCGTGCGGTGTGGCGAAGAGTTTTTGAAGGTCCTGCTTCTTCACTCTTTCTTTCGCCCGTAGCCGATAAATCCGCCCGTGCGCGCGGTCCCAAGTATCGCGTGGATCGACGTGCGTCAGCCGCGTGTCGTACCAATCGGCGATGTAGATCGCGCCGTCGGGACCCGCCTTAATATCGACAGGGCGAAACCACTTGTCGGTGGTGGTGATGACTTTTTCGAGATCGCGAGTTTTGAAGGTCGAGCCGTCGGGCAACACTTCGCTGAGCGCCACATAGTTATGCAACGGCACCGGCGCGAACATCTTGCCTTCGTATTTCGGTCCCAGCGCGCCCCCTTCATAGATCACAAAGCAATGGCTGAAGCGCTCGGCCTTGTCGTGCTTCATCTGCGGAAAGAAGCCATAGGCGTGCGGATTGGTCAGCTCGCCATGCTTGCCCCATGACTTCTGATAGTAGCCGCCCTGCACGTAATGGAAGCCGCGCGTGTCGCCGCCGTTGTGGCCGCTGAAGAGGCGGCCGGCTTTGTCGAACTCGACGCAGAACGTGTTGCCGCCTCCTTCGGCGAAGATTTCAAACCGCTTGTCGACTGGGTGATAACGCCAGATCGCCTGGCCTTTGAAATGCGTCGGCGTTTTGTCAAGCTTCGGCCGCATCACATAGCTGTGCGTCGTGCTGCCAGTCGCGCCATAGAGCCAACCATCGGGGCCCCACGTCAAGCTATTGGCGACCGCATGGGTATCTTCCAGGCCAAAGCCTTCCAAGTGCACGATGGGATCGCTGTCGGGCACGTCGTCCTTGTCTTTATCCGGATAGAAGAGCAGATAAGGCGGATTGAGCACCCACACCCCGCCGCGACCGACAGCGCAACTGGTGGCAATGTTCAGCCCATCGACGAAAGTTTTGTGCTTGTCGTATTGGCCGTCGCCATCGGTGTCTTCGTGAATGGTGATCTTGTCGCGCCCTTTCACGCCATGCGGCGGCGGTAACGGCGTCTTGTCAAACACGGCGCGCAAGTGTTCGTCGTACTTGATGACTTTCAGCCCGGCGGGAAACGGATACTGCAAATACTGCACGACCCACATCCGTCCGCGTTCGTCGAAGCTGATATGCACCGGCTGCTGCACGATCGGCTCGGCCAGCACCGTCTCCAGCACCAGGTCGTCGGGCACCTTAAAGGTCTTCAGCGAGTCGGCGACCGAGAGCGGCTGACTGGCGGGATCGCCAACCGCGCCGCGGCCTGGAAACTTCTCGATATAGGCCTGCACCTCGTCGTTGCCTGCCAAATCATTCGGCAGTTTTTCGTTCTGGAGTGGCTCTTGTGCGGCCGCCGGCGCGATCAATGCCAATACCAGCCACCAGGACCACAGCCAACCAGGACGAGCACACTCAAGGCGAACCATAACCAGGAGCCCTTATATTGGCGGGAGGCGAACGCGTCACCTTTGGCGGCGAGGCAGAGTTGCAGCCAGACGATTCTAACCTAATTACCCAACTTGCACCGCCTAGAATTGCTTGCGAAAATGGCTTCGCCGGGCGGTGCCCTGGCATCCTGCCGCAACGAGTTTTTCACCCACGAACGCATGCTGGAGACCTCTCGATGTTACGCAACCTTTGGCTGACCGCGCTGGTGCTGATTGGCGCCAGTCTCGGATCCGCTTGTTCGCATGGCCAGACTTTCACCGATCCGGACAAGGCCGGCGAGGACTACAAAATCCAAGGCGAGTACGTCGGCACGCTGAAGGATGGCGATAATGAAGCCAAACGCGGCGCGCAGGTGATCGCACTCGGCGACGGCAAGTTCAAAGGCATCGGCTACAGCGGCGGCTTGCCGGGCGATGGTTGGAAGCGCGGCGATGAAAAGTACGAAGCCGAAGGCGAACTAAAAGACGGCGCAGTCGTCTTCAAGTCCGACGACTACGAAGCCACGCTGAAAGACGGCGTCCTCAAGATCAAGGTCGATGGCAAGGATGTTGGTGAGTTGAAGAAGGTCGAGCGCAAGAGCCCGACCCTCGGCGCCAAAGCGCCAGAAGGTGCCATCGTGTTGTTCGGCGGCAAAGAAGATGTCGACAAATGGAACAACGGCAAGATCAGCGAAGATGGCTACCTGATGTCCACCAATCCCGAGAGCAAGGAAAAGTTCGGCGATCACAAGCTGCACATCGAGTATCGCACACCGTTCATGCCGAAGGCACGCGGCCAGGGTCGCGGTAACAGCGGCGTCTACATGCAGAGCCGCTACGAGTTGCAAGTGCTCGATTCGTTCGGCCTGGAAGGTGAGAACAACGAGGCGGGCGGCATCTATCAAATCGCCAAGCCGGAAGTCAATGCTGCGCTGCCGCCGCTGGCCTGGCAGACCTATGACATCGACTTCACCGCCGCCAAGTACGACGAAAACGGCAAGAAGATCAAGAACGCCCGCGCCACGATCAAGCACAACGGCATCACCATTCACGACGACCTGGAACTGCCACACGGCACGCCTGGGCGGCACGCCGAAGGCAAAGAGCCCGACGCTGTGTTCCTGCAAGATCACGGCAATCCCGTCGTGTTCCGCAACATCTGGGTGATCAAGAAGTAGTCTGACAAAATCGTAATCCGCTTCGTTGCGTACGATCGTTTCAGGCCGAGGCTTTGGACACAAAGCCTCGGCCTTTTTTTCGCGCCAATCGTCCCAACTGCTGCGACCGTTCTTCTGGGTTCGCATGAACATTGACTGCTGGGGTCGGTAGCGTAGGTTTGCGACAGTGAACGCACCCCGCTGGAGCTACCTGGCTCGCGGAGAGCTTTTCGTCTGGAGGGTCGCATGCTGGGAACTTCTACTGTTTTAACACCGGCGGCCGCGCCACCTGCGGCGCTCGAATCGCTAGCGCGAGTGGAATCACTGTTGACCGAACCGGCCATTGACGCTGGCGAAACGACCATCGAACGGCGCAGCCGCCTATCGTATCGCGAATTCGTGTACGAATATCAGCGCAAGCGACGACCGGTGGTTCTGACCGACGCCACCGGCAGTTGGGCAGCCCGAAACTGGACACCCGAGGTCTTGCGCAGCAAGCTGGGCGCGCGAGAGATTCACTTTCGCGACGCCACGCGCACGTGGAAGTTCGACGAATTGTGCGACGCGATCGTGCAAAGCACGGCCGCACAACCAGCGCCCTATGCGCGCAACATTGACGTCTTGCGCAATCTGCCGGAACTCGCCGCAGACATCTCGCCGCGCCTGACCTATGCCACGCCCGATTGGAAAAGCACGCAGCTATTGCCCAAAGACTGGTTGTTTCCCAATGGGCTGGAAGAGTTGTTCTTTGGCGGCGCCGGCGCGAGGTTCCCGTCGCTGCATGTCGACTACTACGGCATGGACGGCTTTATCTCGCAGCTTTATGGCCACAAAGACTTTCTGATCTTCGCCCCGAGCGATGGCCCTTACTTGCATACGAAAGCCGATAATCCGCTAGTGAGTGCGATCGACAACTTCGATACGCCAGACTACGCGCGCTTTCCGCTGCTGCGCCAGGCGACGCCGATTCGCTTCACGCTACGACCAGGCGAGACTTTCTATCAACCCAATGGTTGGTGGCACACCACTGCGATGCGCGGCGTCTCGATCACCGTGATCACGCAAACCTGGAATGCCGATAACTGGCCGGTGCTCATTGAAGAATACAAGCGCTCGGCACTGAAGAACGGCCAGCTGCCGCTGAAGTCGCGCGTGTGCGCTGCTTACTTGAAGACGGTGGGTTGTCTGCTCTCGATGCGCGATCGCCTGAGCCATCGCATCTGAGCACGCCAAGACCATCCGAAGCTCGCGAAGATCCAGACTCGCCGGCGCCACAGCTTGAGAGGCATTGCGATCAAGCCGTTTTTTCTCAATGCCGCACCGGCCATCGACCGCGCTAAGGTTTAAAGAACACGGCTCGCGTCGCAGCCCGCGAGCCGTGGCGTCTAGCCATCGATTTGCAAGCTCTTGAAGAGCCCGGGGCGTCGGACTCGCATCGGTCGTGAAGGCGCGGTACACTCCGTTCGCCTCTCACAAACGCTCGCACCATGTCAGTCACGGTTCCTGGCCCCGACATCTCAGGTGGAGTTTGCAAAAATGGACATGCGTCTTTACGCCGCCATCGTCACCGAGGAAAGCGATTTACCGGAGACGCAGTTGCTCTATGGCCTAGGCAAGGCAATGAAGCAGGTCGAACGTCTGGAAACGATGGTCGACGACGCCTGGCGGATGATCACCACGCAACGCCAGGCTCATCCCGTCGTCAACTATCAGTGCGTCTTCATCGCGCCGGAGTACTTTTTCTCCAATCGGCGTCACATGCAGGACCGCTTCTTCTCGCATGATGTCAAGCGGGCGATCATCAGCCGGCTAAGCGCGCTGGCGAAAAGATATCCCAGCATGCTGATCGTTCCTGGGACCATGCTCTGGTCGAAGGATCTGCACGACAAGAAGATCAAGCTGCTTGGCCGAGGCCAGAGTCAGGAGATCCGCGTCATCAACAACGCGCGAATCAACAAGGCCAACACCCGAATCAACAATGCTGGCCCCCGCTTTGGAACCAAGACCAACACACAGGGCTGGAGTCACACCCGAACCAACGAGACGGCCGAACGTAAAATTGCCCAGAACGTCGCCTACATTTGCATGGGCGACAAGATCCTGAAGTATCACAAGGTCGGCAACTACAAGGAAGTCGAAGGCGAGGTGGACGATCTCGTCTTCGTGCCGGGCAGCATCGTCGGCCGCTTTCAGGTGGGCGGCGTGAAATACGGCATCGAAGTCTGCATGGACCATGCGCTGGGCGTCTTCCATTCGTCCGTGCCCACCGATGGCCGGGTCCATGTTCAGATCATCGTTTCGTCCTACGTCTCGGCCAAAACCAACACCGACGCCTCGGTGACGCTGCACTCCTCCACGGAAACGGCGACCACCTACAACGAAAGCGCGACAAAAGCGACGACGACGGGCACCAATCCGATTCGCTTCGGCGGCGACGGGGTCGGCAAGCTGGCCCGCGCGCCCCTCGACGGCGGGTCGTTCAAACTCTGGGTCATGGACCTCTCCGCGAACGACCTGAACAACCCGATGAACCACACCGTAAGTAGCGCGCAACTCAACGAAGTCGCCCATATCTAGCTGGCATGCATTGACGATTTACGCGAGGTGGCTCTGGCTAGAAACGCCGAGCTTCTTCTAGCGGGTGGCGGCGCGACGCAAGGGATTGATGCTGCCAACCGCCCGCACCGCTCACCGGCCAATCCTACGCCGCGAGCTCCGCAATCCCTTCATCGAATCGCGGAGCGTCGCAAGACTCGTTCGTTAACAGGACCGAGAGCGCTCGCCCGGCATTGCGGGAGAGCCGCGATTAGTCTTTGTCCTTCTTCTTGCCCTTCTCGCGGTTGCGTTCGGGTGCGGCTGCCTTGCCACGGTCGGGGGCGGGAGCGCGTTCCGCACGCGGCTGACGTTCGGGACGCGCCGCCTGACGCTGCGCTCGCTCCGCCTGCTGGCGCTGTTGCTGCTGCTGGGCGCGCTCGGCTTGCTGACGCTGTTGTTGCTGCGCGCGTTCCGCTTGTTGGCGCTGCTCGCGTTGCTGCTGCTGTTGCGCACGCTCGGCCTGTTGCCGTTGTTGCTGCGCGCGTTCCGCCTGCTGGCGCTGTTGCTGCGCACGTTCGGCTTGCTGACGCTGCTGTTGAGCACGCTCGGCCTGTTGCTGAACCGCCGCGCGGTCCGGTTGCGCTTGGGGACGCGGCGTCTCAGAGCGTGGCGTGCGGTCGGGACGCGGCGAGCGATCACCGGGCCCTTCACGCTTCGGCTGGCGCTCAGGCATCGGAATATCGCGCGGGCCGGTCGTGCGAGGAGTCGGCGGATTTACCGTCGGATCGACGCGACGCGTGCGCGTTTCCGGAGTGGCTTGCGGCGTACGATCGGGTCGATTGCCGGCCTCGGGGCGTGGACGGCGCATCTCACCGGACGGACGCTCAACACGCGGTTGCTCGCCGATGCCAGGACGCTCCCCACGATCAGGACGCTCACTGCGATCAGGACGGTTGCCAACTTCTGGGCGATTGCCAACTTCAGGACGGTTAATCCGCTCTGGACCGCGACCTTCGCGAGGACGGTCCGGGCCTGTGGCTTCTGGTCGGCGACCAACTTCAGGACGCTCTCCAGCACCGGGACGATTGCCAATCTCCGGCCGCTCGCCGCGGTCCGGACGGTTTCCAATTTCAGGTCGGTCGCCGCGATCCGGGCGATTGCCAATTTCGGGACGTTCGCTGCGCTCGGGGCGTTCGCCACGATCAGTACGCCCCGGCGGCTGCAAATCGGGTTCGCGAGCGGCAGACGGGTCGCGCGGTCCGCGAT
>JAEZGD010000659.1 GCA_023417165.1 Planctomycetota bacterium | reverse complement strand
AACCACAAATGCACGCCGGAGATCGGCGAGCCTGTGAATGTCGATGCTTTCGATAGCCCAGCCAAGACGCAGCATAGTTCCGCCGGAATCAACGCTTCCACGCGCCGCCAGGTGGTGGCAATGATGATCGCGTCGAAGTTTTGCTGGCTGCCATCCGCGAAACGAATCGCATTGATCTTCGCGGCGGTCCCTTTGATGTCCTCGACGGGCGCGTTGCGATGCAGCATCACTCCTTGCTGCTGGAGCGCTTCCGCCACGCGTTCGTCCAGTAAAGTACGCAGCGATTCCTGCGGCACATCAACTTGATAGCCATCGCGATGCCGCATAAAGCCGTCGACAAACACCTTGCGCGCTGGCGCAAACGCCGCGTGATCGACCACTTCACCCAGCGCACTGACCAGCACGACCGACCAGAACAAGGCGATGGCGCGCTCGCTTTGACCGTTGGCGCGCAGCCAAGCGCCGATCGTTGCGTCTGACGGCGCGTGTGTGGTTCGCGCCAGCTTGAGCATGGCGGCACTGATCGCCATGCGTTCGCGCCAGGTCAAAAAACCTTGCCGCCATAGCGCCGGTCCCAGATGTAGCGGCGCTGGCAACCAGCGACTCGCGCGCAGCGGGTAGCAGCGTTCTGAGGAATCGAAGAAGTGCAGCGTATCGAAACGCGTGAAGGCATCGGCGATGCCCGTGCGCTGGCAGAAGTCATGAAAGTTCGTGCAACAAGCCATCGCCACGTGCTGACAATGGTCGATGAATTCGCCCGTGGCCGGATCGCGATAAGAAGCCGCACGGCCGCCGAGTGTGCGGCGCGCTTCGAAGACCTCCACGTGTAAACCTTGCTCGGCCAGGCGGATCGCCGCTGCGAGTCCCGCGATGCCGCCGCCTACGATGGCGATGCGTGGTAAAGGAGAGTTTGCCATCGGCGGTCTAGGTCCCCACCGCGGTAGGCGATGCCAACTGCCGCCCGGCGTTCCACAGTTTGTGAGGCAGCGTCAGGCTGATGCGACGCTCGAGCACCACGCGCGGCCGGCGTTTGATCGCCGCCAGAATCGCCTGGTAGCGACCGAACATCAAGCGAAACACACGCTGGCCGTCGACCGACAGATCGTCATGCATCGCCGCTGCGGCCGCATACAACTTCTCAGCCCGCGCAAGTTGCAACGCCATCAAGCGATCGAAGCCGGCACTGGCCACGCCGCGGTGAAGTTCCTCGGCCGAGTAGCCACACGCGTCAAGATCTTGCTGCGGCAAGTAGATGCGGTCACGCTGTGCGTCTTCCTTCAGGTCGCGCAGAATATTCGTCAGTTGAAACGCTTGGCCGCACGTTTCGGCGAGCTCAAGCGGGCGCGATCCGCGAAAGCCCCACAGATGTAAGCAAGCGATGCCCACCGCTCCGGCCACGTGGTAGCAATATCGCTGCAAATCGTCCCACGTGGCATAGCGAGTGATCTCCAAGTCGCTTTGCACACCCCGAATCACGTCGTCGAGTAGCGCCGGCGGCAGCGCGAAACGCTGTACCATATCTGCCACGGCTGGCCAGATGCCGCGCTCAGGCGAGCCGACCAGTGCGCGATGCAACAGCTCTTGAAAACGCTCGAGTGCCGCGCGCCGATGCGCCACCGCGCCGTCGCCATCGCCAAGATCATCGGCCGCCCGCGCAAACGCATACAAAGCGTCCATCGCCAGGCGTTTTTCGCGCGGCAACAGCCAAAACGCCAGCGCGAAGTTCGAACCGCTCGCGCGCACCACGCGCCGGCACTCGCGATAACTGGCCGCTAGTTCGTCGCTCATCGGTTCCCTCCACGCCTGCGCGCCGACCACCATGTGCCGGCCAGCAATCGCAGCTTCCGCCACTTGCTCACCTGCGGGCGACGACGCAGCACGTCGTAATCCTGCCTGCGAATCTCATCGAGAATCGCCAGGCCTCCCTGAACGAATAAATCGACTTGCCAGCGCAAGTCGGGCGTGACACGCTCGACCAACGCTCGCCCGGCGAGAAGCTGTGCCTCGGCACGTTCGACCTGGTCGCGCAACAACTCACACACTGGCGGCGCTGCAGTGTTGCTGGCGAGCATCGCCTCGGTCACACCGTAACGCTGCAGCTCGTCTTGCGGCAAGTAGATTCTGCCGCGAGCATAGTCGCGCGCCACATCTTGCCAATGATTTGCCAGTTGTAGCCCGGTGCAGACGTGATCGGACAGCAACGCGTTCTCGGCCGAATGCGACTGGCCCAGATGCAACACCAGCCGCCCGACGGGATTTGCCGAATAGCGACAATACTCCCAAAGCTCGTCGAACGTCTGGTAGCGGCTCGACGCCTGGTCGCGGCGAAAAGCGATCAGCAAATCGCGAAACGGTTCGCACGGAATCGCGAAGGTTTCGATCGTCGACCGCAGCGCGACGAATACAGGGTGCTCGGCGTGGCCTTCGTAGCAACGCTCGAGGAGTTCCTCCCACCAGGCTAATAATTCCAGACTGCGGGCCGGATCGCCGGTCTCATCCGCCAGGTCATCGGCCCAGCGGCAATAAGCATAAAGGTGATAAAAGTGAGGCCGCAGGCGTTTCGGCAGCAGCCAACTGGCCACCGAAAAATTTTCGTAATGCGACGTTGCCAGTTGGCGGCAATACGCCTGGGCGGCGGCGAGCGTCGGGACGGACGGCGTCGCTTGCGGCCCCCAAGCGACAAGTTGTTCTGCGAATGGCGGGGCCGGCATGTTGCAAAGCTGCGTCGAGTGCGGTTAAAGAGCAGAGGCCCGCGCGGCCCCTGCCGCTCCTATTGTTGAGGCATTAAGAT
>JAEZGD010000753.1 GCA_023417165.1 Planctomycetota bacterium | reverse complement strand
TGCCGACGCTGAAGGCTTCGGCCGAGAGCGTGTCGCCATAGCGATCAACCACCAGGCCCGGAAAGCCATCCGACTCGGCATGAATCACGCGATACGCGTCGGTCACTTCGTCCAGCTTCAGCACGTTGCGCCGCAGCGAAATAGCAGTATCGAGCAGCTCGTCCCAGTACGCTTCGTCAGGCAGCTTCTCACCCCAGCGAATCATCCGCACCGCAATCTCGCTACGCGGGTTGTACAGGCCATAGCCCAGCAGTTCGTGTTCGTCGTAGTACACCGCCACCCAATCGCCAGGGCGTGCCGAGTGATCGACGTGCGCGATCCGCTTTTGAAAGATCGTCTGGTGCGGCGTGGGGGTGCGCAGATATACCGCCGGCAGCGCATCGGCCGGATCGGGGCACAGCGGCTGCGCAGCGGGCGGGCCGGAACGGGGCGGGGCAGGACGCGAAGGGCGCGGGCGAGGCTTCACAAGAGATACCAAACCGAAGGATGGAAACCCACTATTCTACCACGCAGTTATTCGTCTGAGTGGCAGCCAATCGAGGGGGCACACCCTTCGCGGCCTATTTTTCTGCCTGCAGCTTCTTCGCTACCTGTTCTGCTTCGCCAAGGGCGCGCAGGACGTTGCCGCTGAGAATCTTGTGGATTTCAGCTGCGGTGTATCCGCGGTTGAGCAGCTCCTGAGTGATCAGCGGATAGCCGTCGACCCCTTCGAGTTGCTGCGGCAGTTTGGAGACGCCGTCGTAATCGGCTCCCAGGCCGACATGGTCGATCCCGGCGACCCGCACCAAATGATCGATGTGATCGACGACGTGCCGCACATTGCCGGCGGGAATGGGATTGCGGGCCCGCCACTCGTTGCGCGCCTTGTCGTATTCTTTGTCGTCCGGATACTGCTTCCGCAACTGGCGTGAGACGTTGAACATCTCACGCATCTTCTGGGCGGCCTCGGGTTCGACAAAGCCGGAGAAGAAATTGACCATGATCACGCCGCCGCGCTCGCCCACCTGGCGGGCGATGTCGTCGGGCACGTTGCGCGGATGATCGGCGATGGCGCGGGCTGAACTGTGCGAGTAGATCACCGGCGCGGCGCTGATGCGCAGTGCATCGCGCATCGTGGCGTCCGAAACGTGCGACAAATCGACCAGCATGCCCAGGCGATTCATCTCTCGCACAACTTCTTCGCCAAAAGCGGATAGGCCGTCATTTTTGGCGTCGTCGGTCGCTGAATCCGCCCAGGCGAGCGTGTCGGAGTGCGTCAGCGTCATGTAGCGAGCGCCCAGATCGTACAGCCGCCGCAGGTTCTGCATCGAATCTTCGATCGAGTGACCGCCTTCGACGCCAATCAAAGAAGCGATCTTGCCTTGCTGCTGAATGCGAGTGACATCGGCGGCCGTCAGCGCCTTCTCAAACGTCTCGGGATAACGCTTGAGCATCGCTTCCACGATTTCGATCTGTTCGAGCGTGGTCAGCAGCGCCTTACCGCTGCCGGCGGTGTCGGCCGGCACATACACCGACCAGAACTGAGCTCCGACATTGCCTTTGCGCAGGCGAGGGATGTCGGTGTGAATCTGCGGTTGTGGTTGCGAAATATCAAGTTTCTCGAACGAACTCGACGCCCGCTCGCGCGTCTCCCACGGCAGATCGTTGTGACCATCAAAGACATAGCCGGCCGCATGCACGCGCTCGCCTTCGGGCGTCATGCGAATCGGCGTGTCGCCGTAACGCTTCAAATGCTTGCCAGACCCGAGCACCGCGCGACCGGGCTTCGCGCCGGTATGCTCGCCGTCTTTCAGCACGGCGACACCATTGACCAGCACATGCGAGATGCCCGTCGCGTATTGGTGCGGCTTTTCGAACGTAGCGTGATCGGCAATCTTGGCCGGATCAAAGACGACCACGTCGGCGAAATAGTCTTGCGCCAGTTGGCCGCGGCGACGCAGACCGAGCGTGTTCGCAGGCAGTCCGGTCATCTTGTGAATGGCCAATTCCAGCGGCAGCACCTGTTCGTCGCGCACGTATTTACCGAGCACGCGGGCGAACGTGCCGTACGCGCGGGGGTGAGGTTGTGCCTTGATGAAGTTGCCTTCCGGAGCCAGTGACGGCGCGTCGGAACCGAACGAAACCCAGGGCAGGGCGATGTTCTTCCGCACGTCGTCTTCCTGCATCAAAAAGTAGACGCATTCGACGCGGCTGCCATCTTCGACCACCAGTTGCATGGCCGCTTCTTCCGGCGATAGTCCACGCTGCTTGGCCACATCACCAAGCGTTTTGCCGACCAGATGCCGCAGGTCGGGATTCTTAAAATCGATGAGCAGCACCTTGTCGGCCGAGCCCGCCAATCGCAGCAGGTTTTCCCATTTGTCGCTCGGCGCGCGCATCTCAGCCAGCGCCCGCTGCCGCGTGGGGGCGTCTTGCAAGCGTTCGGCCCATTTGCGATAGCCGCCTTCTTGAATCCACGGCGGCATCGAAGCATCGAGCCCGGTCGAGGCCGCGACGTACGGATACATATTCGCGGTCACGCGCAGGCCTTCCTGCCGCGCGGCCTCCAGCTTGCGAATCACTTCGTCGCGTTTGCGCCAGTTTTGCGTGCCGGCCGCCTTGAGGTGATAGACTTCGCCAGCGATCTTCGCTTCGCGCACGATCGCCAGGAACTCGTCGATCGCTTCGACCAGCCGATCCCCTTCGCTACGAATGTGCGAGAAATAGACGCCGTCGTACTCGGCTGCGACTTTGCACAGCGCGATTAGTTCGTTGGTGTCAGCATAGAAAGCCGGCGCATAAATCAGCGACGAACCGACGCCGAGCGCGCCGGCTTGCATTTCGGCGCGGACGAGCGCTTGCATCTTGGCCAGTTCTTCCGCGGTTGGCTTGCGGTCGGCGTAACCCAGCACGTGAATGCGCACGGTGGTCGCGCCGACCAGCGACGCGACATTCGTGCTGATGCCGCGCTTTTGCAGATGTTGCAGGTACTCGACCAGCGAGGTCCAAGGCACGTCGAACTTGAAATCGCCTTGGTCGGCGAGCAGGTCTTTGCGCATCGCTTCGTTCAGCGGGCCATACGACCAGCCTTCGCCGAAGACTTCCAGCGTCACGCCTTGGCGAATGTCGGATTGGCTGCGGCCATCCTCGATCAGCGAGGTCGTCGCCCAACTCAGCACGTTGATGAAGCCTGGCGCGACCGCCTTGCCAGTGGCGTCGATGACCGTGGCGGCCTCGGCTTGCGACAAGTCGCCGATCGCCGCGATCGTATCGCCGCGAATGCCCACATCCGCGCGCACGCCGGGACGGCCCGAGCCGTCGTACACGGTGCCGCCACGAATCAGCACATCAAAACGTTCGGCGGCGCCCAGCGGAACTGCGACGAAGAATGCCAGAAGTAGCAGCCAGGCGCGTACGTGCAAACATCGCTTCATGATGCGTTCCTTAGTGATTCGGACTCGGGCGCGAACCATTGATCCCACTGCGCATCGAGCCGGCGCAACGCTTCGTCGGCGGCAATCGCCGCATAACGCTCGCCGGGGCGACGCTCGACGAGTTGCCAGGCCAGCAGTTTTTGCAGCGCGTCATAGACTTCGAAATCAACCAGCACGCCCAGGCGGTCCTGCAGCCAGCTTTCGATGCAGGTGTCTAGTTGTGTGGCGGTCCAACCGGTCTCGCCAGCATGGCTGCGCAGCATTGCATATGCCAGCAGCGCCTCGCGCAGTTCCTGCTGCTCGGCTTCGTAAAGCAATCGCGTGAAGACGCCGGCATTGTTGTCGAGGTTTTGATAGTACAAGCTGCGCGTCAGGTGCAGATGGTACTTGTCCTTCGTTTGCAAGTAACCGAAAAACGACTTCAAACCATACGCCAGCGTGCCGCCCACAAAGCCCAAAAAGGCCAACGTGCCATAGACGCTGACAAACGTCACGATCACCGCACCCTTGGCGATTTTGATCGCCGCCAGCGCCAGGCCCGACAGCGTCGGCAGGATGATCTTGCCGCGATCGACCAGTGTCATTTTCACATGCGTACCAGGCAGCAGCATGTCGACGTCCATCTTCGGCACGTTCTTGAACAGCTTGACGAACACTGGGCGGACGTCGGTCGTCATGACCGCGTCGGGGCCAGTGTGCTGTGCGGTATCGATGCCATCCTTCAGGCGAAAGATGACCGCCAGGCGTTGATAGATGGGAACTTCGATCGTCTCTTGGCGGTACAACTTCTGCCACGAGCGGCGCTGTCGCTTCGTCACACTATCGCCGCGTGCAAAGACTTCCAATCGCTCGAAGCCGCTGGTGTCGATGTGCAGGCTGACGCCCCACTCGCTGGCTGCGTCGAGCGCTTCGTCGATATCGTCCTGATCGAGTTGCACAAAGTTGGCTTTGGCCAGTAAGTGGCGAAAGTCGTCGAACAGTCGCGCGAAGCTGGCCGCTTCCGCCTCAGGCGAGATTGGCGTGCGTACTGGATAGTCGCAGTCGGGATCGAACGGCTGGTAGTCGGCGAGCAACTGTTGCTGGCGTTCGTGCAGTCCGTGATGCACGGTCGCACTCAACAATCGCACCAGCGCGAGCCAGTGACGCCGATCGCCAGGCGGCAGCAAGTCGTACAGGCTGGCGCTCAGATCGGCGACGGTGATCGGCAGGTAATGTTCCCGCGTCAGATCGGGATGCGCAGCCGAAAGGAGTTCGGGCTCGCCGGGACGCGGAGTAACAGGAACAGGCGTGGTCATGGTGCTGACGATTGTAAGGTTTGCGCCGGCCCAGAGCGACCGGAATTCAGGCGGTTGTTCGTTTCATAAGCCATGCTTGCTTGAGCCCCAAGGATGCCTCTTGTGCCGCACCAAATTCTGCACCTGAAAACGATCGCCGAGCTGCGCGCGGCCGCCCCGCGGTGGGATGCGCTGTGGCAGGAATGCGACGTGACGATCCCTACAGCGCAAGCGACACTCTTGGAACAGTGGCTCGCGCAATTTCATGCCACGCATGCGTTTCATGCGGTGGCGGTCGCCGATGACGAGGGGCGATTGCTGGCGGCGCTGCCGCTGGTGGGGCGTCGCTTGCATGGCATGCTGAGCGCCGGGCACCTGGCGAGCAACGCTTGGACGCCGGCGGCCGATTTGCTGCTGTCGCCAGAAGCGGACGACTCGGTGCTTGATACGCTGGCGCAAGGACTGGCGCGGATGCCCTGGGCGATTCTGTGGCTCGACTTTGCGATCGTGAGCGCGCCGCGCTGGCAGCGCTTGGTCGCGGCCTGCCGCCGGGCCGGCTTGGAAGCCGACTCGCACGAACACTTTCGCTTGCCGCAAATCGATATCGCGGGTTCGTGGGAAGCATATCGCGCCACTTGGTCGCGAAATCATCGCCAAAGCTTGGCACGCATGCGGCGGAAGCTGGAAGCGGATCACGGCCCGATTCAGCTACGACGTTTACACCCGACCTCGCCTGATGAGATCGCCGCTTTACTGCAAACGGGGTTCGCGATCGAACACCGTTCGTGGAAAGGTGCGGCGGGAAGCTCAGTGCTGCGCACGCCGGGGATGCTGTCCTATTTAACGCAGCAGGCGACGCTGCTGGCCGAGCGAGGGCAGTTGGAGATCGCTTTTCTCGACGTCGCGGATCGGCCGCTGGCGTTCATGTATGGTTGGAAAGCGAAGCACGTCTTTCACGCCTTCAAGGCGGGCTACGACGAAGCGTTCGCCAGTTACAGTCCCGGTCAGTTACTATTCCACGACTTGCTTGAGGACTTCTTTCGCACTGGCGAGTACCGCGTGTTCGATTGCATCGGGCCGGTGAACAGTGCGACCGCGCGGTGGCAGACGAGTGATTACGCCGCGGGGCGCGTGGTGATCGCACCGCCCCGCTGGATGGGGCAAGCGGCGTTCTTTGCCTACAAGCATCTCGCGCCGACCTTGCGCCGCTGGCGCGGAGCGAGCCATGACGTCACGCCGACCGAGAGCGTCGCTGGCTAGCGACTTTGCAGAATCCACTTCAGCCAACCGGCGAGCATGGGCGTGAGCCTCGAGCGCTGGTACTGATCGGCGAGCCGCTTGAGGACCTCGACCTGCGTGGGATAACAGTGAATCGTCTTGGCGAGTGCACCGAGCGAGAGCTTGCTCGTCATCAGCAGCGAAAGCTCGCCGATCATCTCGCCTGCATGCCGGGCGACGATGGTAGCACCCACCACTCGACCTGTACCTTGGCGTGTGTGAACCAGTGCGAAGCCTTGCGTTTCGCCATCCAGGACCGCCCGGTCAACGCCTTGCAGCTCTTGGCGATAGGTGTCGATGGCGAGGTTCTGCTCTGCACACTGGGCGGCGGTCAGCCCGATGCTGGCGACTTCAGGGTCGGTATACGTAGTGCGAGGAATGACGAGTCGGCTTAGCCGCTGGCGGCCAAAGAAAAAGGCGTTTTGTAGGCACGCTCTGGCCATGGCGTCGGCGGCATGCGTGAACTTGGGACCATCGAGA
>JAEZGD010000748.1 GCA_023417165.1 Planctomycetota bacterium | reverse complement strand
GCCGACTGCGAGCTGCCGCCAGTACCAAAGACGTGCTAATCGTCATGCTGACCGCCAAGGCGGAAGAGTCCGACGAACTGATCGGCTTTTCGCTGGGGGCCGACGACTACGTCGCCAAGCCATTCAGCGTCAAAGTGCTGATCGAACGCATTAAAGCCTTGCGTCGTCGCCGGGCGGCGCCGGAAGTGGACAGCGACGACGTCGTTAATTCGCAAGGCATTACGGTCGATCGCGTCCGATTTCGCGCTACGGCCGAAGGCCGCTTGCTGCAACTCACGCGCAGCGAATTCAAGCTGCTCGATACGCTGATTCGCCAGCCGGGGCGCGTTTTTCAACGCAGCGAACTGATCGATGCGGCGCTCGGCGAGGACACCATGGTGATGGAACGGACCATCGACGTGCATATCCGCGCGTTGCGCGCCAAGCTTGGCAACTGCGCCGACTTAATCGAGACCGTCCGCGGCGTTGGCTATCGCTTCCGCGACCAAGAGACGACGCCGGCCTAAGTAGCCACCGCCTACTTTCGGACGGCGTTACGCTTTAAAAAGTCGCTATGAACTCTGTTTCACAATGGCGACGGATCGGTTTGGCGATGGCGCTAGCGCTGCCAACGCTGATTACACTCGTCTATTTCGTGTGGTTGGCCGAGTCGGCGGCGCTGGTATATGGGCCGCTCAAGGCATTGCAATTCTCGTTGCCGCTGGTCTGGTACTTTGCCGTGCGCCGCAAAGAGAGCCGCGCGGCGGACCACACTGCTCCGCAACGGGGAGCGAGTATCGCGATGGGCGTGGCGTTTGGTGCGCTGGTCGCCGCAGCAGGGTTGGCGCTGTTTTATCTGTGGCTTCAGCCGCTGGATGTCTTCGCCGCCGGCCGTGGCGAGATCCTCGCCAAAGTCGAAACGATGGGGCTGCGCTCGCCTGGCGTGTTCATCGCGCTGGCGGTGTTTTACTCGCTGATCCACTCGTTCTTGGAAGAGTACTATTGGCGGTGGTTCGTGTTTCGCGAGTGCCGCGCGCAACAATCGCTGCCGGTGGCGATTACGGTTTCGAGCCTGGGCTTCATGGCTCATCACGTGTTGGTGCTGTCGGAGTACTTTGGCTGGGCGTCGCCATGGACGTACTTGCTCTCGCTGTCGGTCGCGGTCGGCGGGGCGTTCTGGGCCTGGCTGTACGCGCGCTATGGCACGCTCCTCGGGCCATGGCTCAGCCACTTGCTCATCGACGCCATGATCTTTGCGATTGGCTATCAGATGGTGTTCGCACTAGCGCCGTAGGATGCAGCTCCAGCTGCGTCCCACATACGAAGAGGACGAAGCGGGAGCTTCATCCTACGTGGTTAAACGCTGATTGATGGCGGCTACCTGCTCGGCGAAGGACGCGTCATCGAGCGCTGGCGTCAGCGCTGTGGTCGCCAGCGGCGCAGGAAGTTCCACCCAACTGCGACATCCGGCGATGGAGGGTGTGTCGTCGATGGCGGTCGCTTGCGGCGCGGTAAAGATGCGCACGATCAAAGCGAACAGACCAGGGCGTTTGTAATGAAAACGCTCGCGGACCGTCGCGGTCGACCACAAATGCAAGCCTTCGAGCGCCAGCGCGTCGGCCTCGCTCGTTAATTCCAGCACTTCGCATACCACGGCATAGTGCGCGATATGGAATTGATTCTCGCGGTAATGTTCTGCTGCGGGCGCAAACAGATCGGCGGCCTCGGGCGTCAACGCATCGGCACCCGCATGAAAGTGCGTCGGCAAGAGCCAGAACTCTTGGTGCGACACGCGAAAGCCGGTTCGCCCTTCGTGGAT
The DNA here is from genome assembly GCA_023417165.1 of Planctomycetota bacterium. Taxonomy (GTDB): domain Bacteria; phylum Planctomycetota; class Planctomycetia; order Pirellulales; family Pirellulaceae; genus JAEZGD01. The sequence continues at coordinate 2,987 of JAEZGD010000748.1, read as the reverse complement.
GCCACCTTTCCGCAAGATCAACGTTTGCCGCCCGCGCGCGAGGGCTTCGCAAACAACGGCCCATTCCTTGAAAGCAATGGCGTTCGTGGCCAGTTGTGGTGCAGTCATAGCGAGCCTTTGCGAGGACGGCAAACCATGCGGCGATACTCGCCCAGATGCAGACTGCTGCTAGGGCGATCGGCGAGATCGAACAGGTCGATGTGCAAACGGTCGAGCGCGATGTAGACGAAATCTTCGGTCGCGCTGCGGCCGCCGTCGGCGATCCACGTCATAGTGCGCTCGTGCGACAGCGTTTCAATCGTGTTGATCAGCGGCGTGTGCAGCTCGCGATCGTAGATCACGTCGCTGGCTAGAATCACGTCGAACGTTTGCGGCGGCGGCTGCCGCCAATAGAGTACGAGACCGCTGACGCGCGAATAGCCGCACCGCCGTGCGTTTTCGAGCGCGAGTTCGACGGCGATGGGGTTGTAGTCGCTCAGCGTGACGTGCAACCCACGCTCAAGCGCTGCCAGGCCTGCGAGGCCGATGCCGCAGCCCAGTTCAATCGCGGTGCCGCCAGTGGGCCAGTCGCTGGCGAGGATCTTTTCGGCCAATTGCAGCGACGTCGGCCACAGTTGAGCCCAATACGGATCGGCTCCCAGCGTGTCGGTCGCCTGGGCATTGGCTTCCAAGTGATACAAAACGTCGTCCGGCTTGGCGGGCACGAGTAGCGAAAACTTCCGCCCGCGCAGCACGACTTCTCGCTCGGTCCAACCTCCGGGAATCCAACGTGCGGTCAACGACATACAGCGATCAGCTCAGGCGACGAAATGTTTGGCGATTGTTCTTTGTAGCGACCCGCGGCCAGCAAGGGCAGGGCGGTAGAGAAGTGGAGATGATCCAGGGGACTGACGTCCCCCGCTCTGGAATGACGGCGATGGCTGCGCTGTTGTTAAGATGTATTGACAAATAGCGCAAAAGCTGGTAGGTTGGTAAGGTTTCAGGGGTAGGTGGAAGAGAGGCTGACTATGCACCACGATGACATTCGCCAGGGCGAAGTGTTGAGCGCCTTTGGCGTATTGCCGTCAGCGTGCGCGATCACCGCGCTGGGCGGGGCAGGGGGCTTCAGCGGCGCTCGGTTGTGGCGCGTTCAAGCGAATCAGCAGACGTATTGCCTGCGGCGTTGGCCGGCCGAGCAGGATGCCACGCGGCTGCGATTTGTGCATGGCGTGCTGGAATTTGCCGGCATGCAGTTGGACTTTGTGCCGCGGCTGCAGCGTACTGCTGCGGGCGAAACGATCGTCGAAGCATCGGGGCATGCGTGGGAGTTGGCGACCTGGCTGCCTGGCGAAGCGAACTTTCACCAGCAGCCGACCGCGGCGCGCTTGGCGGCGGCCATGACGGCCCTCGCACGACTGCATGTGGCGTGGGAATACTTTCCGACCCGCATGACCGGGTTGGCGGCTTCGCCTGGAATTGGCGAACGGCTGACGCGACTCACTGAAATCGAACAAACCTTGCCGGCCATTGAAGCAGCGCTGCCGCGCGCCACGCCCGAACTTCGCGCGCTGGCGATTCCGCTGATCGAGCATTTTCGCCGCCGGGCGGTCGTCGTGCGCGGGCAATTGCAAGCGGCCACGCATCGCCAGGCGATGCTGCAGCCGGTGCTGCGCGATATTTGGCACGATCATGTGCTGTTCAGCGGCGATGAGGTGTCGGGCATCGTCGATTTCGGAGCAGTGCGAATCGACACCGTTGCGACCGACCTCGCCCGGCTGTTGGGCAGCCTCGTGGGCGATGATGTCGAAGCCTGGCAGCAAGCGTTGCTGGCATACGAGGCGATTCGCCCGCTGTCGGCCGACGAGCGGGCGTTATTGCCTGTGTTCGACGCCAGCACGACGCTGATGAGCGGCATGAATTGGCTGATTTGGTTGCTGGTCGAAGGGCGGCAGTTCGATGGCTTGCCTGCGATCTACCGCCGATTGGAGGAGATATTGCGGCGATTAGATCATGCTGGCAAGCAAGCACTAATCGAACTAGGTTGATGGTTGTCACGTATTAGGACCGAGCACGCCCCCCAACAGGGGCTGCACACAGGGAAACGCTTAGGCATAAAGTGTAGATTCTATTGCAAGTGAAAAACGACGCAATGCTTGACATATAAGTCACTTACGTCGTGCAATGCGAAGTGAACAGGCGGGCATATTCCTGCTGTTCGTCAGGCTTGGCCGCCTGTACAAGCGGCGATTGGAGAGTGCCAGCCGACAGGTTGCGCCGCGCGATTAGCTCGGATTGCTCCGCTTTCGCCAGCAAAATAGAATCAACGGCCTCGCAACACGTGTGGGGTTGGCAGCTTACTAAGGATGGGAAAGAGATGACAAACAGGTGGCGCACGCTGGCACTGGTGCTCACAACCCTCTGGCTGTCCGTTGCAACGGTCAGTGCACAGGCTCCTCCTCGTCCGGACGATGCCGGTCCGCCTCTGCCAGATGTCTCTGCGCCGCCTCGGCCGGGCGCGGCCAAGCTCAACCTGCTCGACGACTTGCCGGGGGCCTTGCCCGGGGACGACGCTTCCGGGCCGAAGTTGTATTTGGCGGCGCGGTTCGAGATCGAAGACGGCGCTCGCACCGGTCGGTTGCATGTGACGGCCGAGCCTGAGACCGAGTGGCATTTTTATTCGATGACGCAGCCCGCTGGCGGGCCGCTCCCTTCGAAGCTGATTGTGACCCCTTCGCCGAAGTTTCGCTTGGCCGGGCCCTTCACGCCTGATACTCCGCCAGAGTCGAAGCCTTCGGACGTCTTCTTCAAAGATCCGGCGACGCGCAAGCAGCCGGTGACGGTCGAGGAGCATCACGGTCCTGTCACGTGGACTGCGCCGCTGGAGCTGGCCGAAGGCGTCGATCCGCAAACGCTAACCATTCCGATCAAATACGATGGTCAGGTCTGCAAGCAAAGCTGCATTAGCGTGACCGAACAACTCGAGGCCAAGTTCGCTGGCTTCTATACGC